>JAZRZT010000103.1:0-2980 GCA_045601475.1 Faecousia sp. | reverse complement strand
CTTGCCCTCGGTGATCTTGGTGAGGATCTCCAGCATACGGCGGGTACCGATACGGCAGGGAGTACACTTACCGCAGGACTCATCGCAGATGAATTCCATATAGAACTTGGCAACGTCAACCATGCAGTTGTCTTCGTCCATGACGATAGCGCCACCAGAGCCCATCATAGAACCCTTAGCAACCAGGTTGTCAAAATCGATAGGCTCATCCAGGTTTTCTGCTGTCAGACAGCCGCCGGAGGGGCCGCCGGTCTGGATCGCCTTAAACTTCTTGCCGTCGGGAATGCCGCCGCCAATGTCGTAGATCAGCTCACGCAGCGTGGTACCCATAGGAATCTCCACCAGGCCAACATTATTGACCTTGCCACCCAGAGCGAAGACCTTGGTGCCCTTGGACTTCTCGGTACCGCAGGAGGCAAACTCCTCACCACCCTCGCGGAGAATGTAGGGAACACAAGCCAGAGTCTCAACGTTGTTAACGATGGTGGGCTCTGCCCACAGACCCTTTACAGCGGGGAAAGGAGGACGGGGGCGAGGCATACCGCGCTTGCCCTCAATAGAGTTCAGCAAAGCAGTTTCTTCGCCGCAGACGAATGCGCCTGCACCAAGACGGATGTGTGCCTGGAAGCTGAAGCCGGTGCCAAGAATATTTTCGCCCAGAATACCGATCTCGTTCATCTGCTTAATTGCGTTGCGCAGACGGTTCACGGCGATGGGATACTCCGCACGGACATAGAAATAACCTTCGGTAGCGCCAATAGCATAGCCGGCGATCATCATGCCTTCGATAACGGCATAGGGGTTACCCTCCAGAATGGAGCGGTCCATGAAAGCACCGGGGTCGCCCTCGTCACCGTTGCAGACCACATATTTCTGGTCGCTCTGGGAGCCGTAAGCAAACATCCACTTTCTGCCGGTGGGGAAGCCGCCGCCGCCACGGCCGCGCAGGCCGGAAGCCAGCACTTCATCGATAACTGCCTTGCGGTCCATGCTCAGTGCCCGCTTCAGGCCCTGGAATGCACCATAGCCCATAGCTTCTTCAATGTTTTCGGGGTTGATAACACCGCCGCCGTGAAGAGCAACGCGCTTCTGCTTCTTATAGAAATTGATATCGTCCTGTTTAGCAACCTTCTCGCCGGTATTGGGCTCGATGTACAGCAGGCGCTCAATAATTTCGCCGCCCTTGATGTCTTTTTCGAAGATTTCTTCCACATCTTCCACCTTGACCAGACGGTAAAGGGTGTCTTCGGGCAGAATCTTAACGAAAGGACCCTGAGAACAGAAACCGAAGCAGCCAACAGTATTGACGGTAACCTTATCTTCCATGTGATTTTCGGCAACCAGTGCATCAAACTTGCCCTTGATGTCCATGGAATTGGAGGACAGACAGCCGGTACCGCCACACAGCAGAATGGCACGCTTGCCATTAGAGCCGTCCAGCTTGGCCTTCAGCGCGTCGGTGCAGGAACAGATCTTGGAATCCAGCTCAGCAAAATTCTTCATTTAGTTAGCCTCCTTTGCCCGGTATTCTTCCACAACGCCGGCTACGGCATCCACAGACATCTTGGGATAGACCTTGCCGTTGATAGTAACAGCAGGAGCAATACCACAGGCACCGATGCAGCGCAGCGCGTCGATGGTGAACATGCCGTCTGCGGTAGTCTCACCGGGCTTGATGCCCAGAATTTCGGAGAATTTGTCGATGATCTGCTGTGCACCCTTGACATAGCAAGCAGTGCCCAGACAGCAGCCGATGATGTACTTGCCCTTCGGCTCCAGAGAGAAGAAGGAGTAGAAAGTGACAACGCCGTAGATCTCTGCTACGGGGATGCCGGTCTTTTCAGAAACGAGCTGCTGTACATCCAGAGGAATGTAACCGTATTCGTTCTGGATATCGCTGAGGATCATCATCAGCGGTGTCTTTTCATTTACATATCTGTCGCAGATCTCACAGATCTTCTTGACACCGGCTTCACTGATATGAGCCATAGTTTACCTCCTGTTAATTCACAATTACAAAATTCGCCCAAAGGGAATCGTCCGTTTTGCGGATACCGGCGCATACCAACGCCAGTTTAATTTTGTTTACTATAAGATAATACCACTTACAGCGACTAAAAGCAATAAGTTATCCGCGATTTCTGCAAAAAGTTTTTTCTGTAGAAATATGTGAAATTCTATTGCTTTTTTGCCTTCTAGCCCGTATAATATTGAATTGGTATAAGAGATTAATTTGGCGGTTTATGCCATCTTGTGATGGCGTTGCCGTGTCCATCTATTTTAGGAGGAAGCTATGCTGAATGTAACTATCGACGGCATTAAAGTGCAAGCCAAGGAAGGCAGTACCATTTTGGAGGCTGCTCAGAGTGTAGGTATCGAGATTCCTACCCTTTGCTACCTGAAGGACCTGACCCCTGAGGCATCCTGCCGGATCTGCCTGGTGGAGATTGAGGGTATCCCCAAGCTGTTCACCGCCTGCTCCACGCCTGTAGCTGAGGGCAATGTGATCTACACCAAGAGCGAAAAGGTCATTGCTGCCAGAAGATCTGTTCTGGATTTGATGCTGTCTACCCACAATGCAGACTGCTTCAGCTGCGCCAAGAACGGTGATTGCCAGCTGCAGAATCTGTGCTATGAGTACGGTGTAGAAAAGACCAGCTTTGCCGGTGTGAAGAACGATTACCCTATCGACGACTCCAACGAATTCTTTACTTACAATCCCCAGCAGTGCATCCTCTGTCAGCGCTGCGTCCAGACTTGCCAGAAGCTCCACGGTGAAGCTGCCATCGGCATCGCAAACCGCGGCTTCAAGGCCAAGATCTCTACACCCTTCGATCAGCTGATCCGCGGCACTAACTGCGTATCCTGCGGTAACTGTGTCAGCGTTTGCCCCGTAGGTGCTCTGTTGCCCAAGTCTAAGGTTCGTTACCGCGCTTTTGAAACCAAGAAGGTCCCCACCACCTGTACCTACTGCGGCGTA
>JAZRZT010000102.1:0-3119 GCA_045601475.1 Faecousia sp. | reverse complement strand
TGCACAATCCTCGTTGCCTTCCTTAGCGCCGGATTCCAGATCACGGAAGTCAGAGGAAACGCCGGAGATAGCCAGCATGCCGGACTTCTTGTTCAGCATATTCAGGCACTCGTCAACGCTCATGCCGTACTTGTTGCAGATGAACTGCACAACAGCTGCGTCGATATCACCGGAGCGGGTGCCCATGGGAACACCAGCCAGAGGAGTCAGACCCATGGTGGTATCCTGGCACTTGCCGTCCTTAACAGCGGACATGGAGGAACCGTTGCCCAGATGGCAGTTGACCATCTTGAACTCCTTCTTGCCAACCAGCTCAGCAGTGCGGCGAGCCACATACTTGTGGGAGGTGCCGTGGAAGCCGTAGCGGCGGATGGAGTCGTTCTCATAGTACTCGGTGGGGATAGCATAGCGGTATGCCTTGGGGGGCATGGTCATGTGGAAAGCGGTGTCGAACACAGCGACCTGGGGAGTCTTGGGCATAACAGCCTGGCAAGCCTCGATGCCCATCAGGTTAGCGGGGTTATGAAGGGGTCCCAGGGGGATGCACTTCTTGATAGCCTTGATGACTTCGTCGTTGATGACGCAGGAGTCGAAGAACTCCATACCGCCGTGGAGCACGCGGTGACCCACAGCATCAATCTCGTCCACGGACTTGATCACACCATGCTCTGCATCCTGCAGGATCTCCAAAGTAGCGGCAATGGCCTCAGAGTGGGTGGGCATGGGGATGTCCTTAACCACCTTGTTCTCGCCGACCTTGTGGTTCAGACGGCCGTCAATGCCAATGCGCTCGCACAGGCCCTTGGCGGACACCACACCGGTCTCGGGATCCATCAGCTGGTACTTTAGGGAAGAGCTGCCGGCATTGATAATCAAAATGTTCATGGGAATCTGCCTCCTAAAATAATTTGATTTTCTTGTAATTTATGATAATATAGCCATAGCTGAGTCTATTCTATAATAGTTTTCCGAAATTCTCAACCCCTGAAACGGAAAATTTTTCAAGAAAGGAGGGTTATTTTGAAAATCACAGGTATTATCTGCGAATATAACCCTCTGCATTTGGGACACAAAAAGCAGTTGGACTATATAAGCCGCGCCGATCCCGCGGGCGGCATCGTCTGCCTGATGAGCGGCAGTTTTGTACAGCGGGGCATGCCCGCCATCGTAAACAAAATGACACGGGCGGAAGCGGCGGTAAACTGTGGCGCAGATTTGGTATTGGAATTACCGGTAACCTACGCCCTCTCCTCCGCCGAGGGCTTCGCAAAAGGCGGCGTGGACATTCTCTCCCCCTTCTGCGACCATCTTTGCTTTGGAGCGGAAACCGGGGATAAAACCGCCTTAATGGAGATCGCAAAAGCACTTTTGTCTAAAGAGTTTTCTGTAGTCTTAAGAGCGGAACTGGACAAGGGTCTGTCCTTCCCTGCCGCCCGACAAAAGGCGCTGGAAACCATGGGGCTGGACGCATCCTTGTTGACGCTGCCCAACAACATCCTGGCTGTGGAATACTGCAAAGCCATCTTAGCAAGTGGCAGCAGTATGGTGCCTATGGTCATCCCCCGGGAAGGCAGTTATCACGACGATGCGCCGGATTCAGAAAACCCCTCTGCCACCTCTATCCGCACTCTGATGGACACTGATGGGGATTGGAAACCCTATATCCCCCAAGCAGCAGTTGCCTGTCTGGAAAACGCGGTGCGCCACCATATCCGTCATGGAGAGCGGGCAATCCTGTCTAAATTAAGAACGATGACCGACGAGGAATTTGAAGCACTCCCCTACGGCTCGGAAGGCCTTTGGCGGAAGCTGATGCACAGCGCAAGGAAAGAGGCCACACTGGAAGGCGTTTTGGAGGCCACCAAATCCAAGCGATACACCAGGACACGTTTAGACCGCATGGTCATGTGTGCTTTTTTGGGGATCACGGAAGAAACGCTCCAGTCCCCTGCCCCCTATGTACGGGTTTTGGCCTTTAACGATCAGGGGCGGCAGATATTAAAAGAGGCAAGAAAGTTTGCAGCTTTCCCCAATATCGGAGAAACGCAAGACAACTCCTATCAAATTTTGGAGGATCGCTGCGGTGATCTCTACGGGCTTTTCTCCAAATCCCCGGAAGTGCCGGGCACAGAACAAAATTACAGAGTATATTACAAGAAAAACGGAGAGGTTTAACCTCTCCGTTTTTATCGTTTTTACTTGAAAGTCTCGGGGGACTTAAAGCCCTCGGACTTTTCGGGGACATAGTCGCCGAAATACTTGCTAAAGTCCATATCCAGGTACTGGCACATCTCGTAGACTTCCACCATGGTGTTGTCGTTGACGGGAATGCCCTCTTCCATCAAGCGCTTCTCCGCTTCCACTTCCTTCTCACCGTGGGTGTAGATCCGGGTCTGACCCTCGGCCTTGGGAGAGTTACGCAGGGTCTGCAGATAGTCGGACAGGTGATCCTTGATTGCAGCTGCATCACCGAAGATAGCGGGGTCGATAGCTACGAAGCCATGGCAGATACCGCCGTGGCCGCCCTGACCGGTCTTGTCGGAGGTAGTGCCCAGGGAGATGATGGAGGAGAAGATCTCGCACAGCATTGCATAGCCGTAGCCCTTATGGCTGCCGGTGTCCTCGGTGCTGCCGCCCAGGGGCATGATACCGCCGCCGTTCTTGGCTGCGATGTTATCCAGCACATCGGCTGCGTCATTGGAGGGGTTGCCGTTCTTGTCCAGCGCCCAGCCATCGTGGAGGGCCTCGCCCTTCTTGTTGTAGACTTCCAGCTTGCCGCGGGTAACCACGGTGGTGGAAGCATCAAAGAAGAAGTCATAGGGCCCTGCGGGCATTGCCACAGCGATGGGGTTGGTGCCCAGAACTGCGGTACGGCCGTAGGTGGGGACCATGATGGCGTTGGTGTTGGTGCAGGACATGCCGATCAGACCCTGATCGCAAGCCATCTTGGCGTAGTAACCGGCGATGCCGTAGTGGTTGGAGTTGCGGACGGTGACCATGCCGATGCCCACCTTCTTGGCCTTCTCGATGGCCATTTCCATAGCCTTGTGTCCAACCACCTGGCCCATGCCGTCAGCAGCGTCGATCACAGCGGAAACAGGGGTCTCAAAGACCACGTC
>JAZRZT010000101.1:0-3769 GCA_045601475.1 Faecousia sp. | reverse complement strand
CAACCTGTTGGACGCCATTATCTATATGGGCACCGGTAAAAGCTTCCGTACCCAAAAAAGCGCGGAACTGGTGCGTTTGGGCGCGGAGTTTGCGGATATTTCCGGCAATGTCTATTCCCAGGAGCGGAATCAGACCCTTCGTTGGGTACTGTTTCCCGCGGGAAGACCCCGGCAGCTGTACCACAACGGCGTAAAGAAAAAAAACGCCGGAGACATTTCCGGGGTGATGCACACAGTGCTTTTCTGCCCGGAAGATTTGATGGTTTTAAAGACCGGCGCTTCCGCAAGACGACGGCTGTGTGATCAGAATCTTTGCCAGCTGCGGCCTAATTATGAGGCGGCGCTGACGGAATATACGAGAATATTAGAGCAGAAAAATCATATTCTCAAAGACCGGTTTGAAAATCCCGCTATGCTGCAGATCCTGCCGGAGTACAACGCCCGGCTGTGCCAGGTGGGCGCGCTGATCATCTCCTACAGAGCAAGATATTTCAAGGCGCTGGGAGAGAAGGCGAAGGTCTATCATGAGCATTTTTCCGGCGGCGCGGAAGAATTCCTTTTGGAATACAAAACGGTGTCCACCGTTACCGATCCTTTTGCCCCCACGGAAGTGTTGGTGGAGCAATTGCAGGAGCATCTTGCCTCCCATGAGCGGGCAGAGCTGGAAAGCGCCCAGTGTCTGACCGGTCCCCATAAGGATGATTTCGACATTACCCTTTCTGGTATGTCTGTGAAGTCTTTCGGTTCTCAAGGCCAGGTGCGTACCGGCACCATCAGTTTGAAGCTGGCTCAGAGAGATCTTATGGCCAGTCAGACCGGAGAGCTGCCCATTTTGTTATTGGATGATGTGCTGTCGGAATTGGATCCCGGCAGGCAGGATTTTGTACTCAATCAGATCACCCAGGGCCAGGTGTTTATCACCTGCTGCGAGCCTGGGAGATTTACAAAACTAGGAAAAACCATCACCGTCCGCCACGGCGAGATCTGTGATGGCAGCGTGTGCAGAAGTTTGTAAGGAGAGCGCGTATGGTAGAAGAAACAAAGGTAACACAGGAGTACGGCGCGGAACAAATCCAGGTTTTGGAAGGCCTGGAAGCTGTCCGCAAGCGCCCCGGTATGTATATCGGCTCCACATCCTCTTCCGGTTTACACCACTTAGTGTATGAGATCGTGGATAACTCCATCGACGAAGCATTGGCCGGTTACTGTAAGCATATCACTGTGACCATCAACCCCGGTAACTCCATCACCGTTACCGACGATGGCCGCGGTATTCCCGTGGATATTCAGCAGCAGACCGGTAAGCCTGCGCTGGAGGTTGTTTTTACTGTCCTGCACGCCGGCGGTAAGTTCGGCGGCGGCGGTTACAAGGTCTCCGGCGGTCTGCACGGTGTGGGTGCATCCGTTGTGAATGCGCTGTCTCAGTGGCTTACTGCCCGTGTTTATAAAAACGGTAACATCTATGAGATGAAATTTGCCCGGGGTCACATTACACAGGGTATGAAGATCGTGGGTACCACCGACAAGACCGGCACGGAAGTGACCTTCCAGCCGGATCCCGAGATGTTTGACGATGTGGTCTATTCCTACGAGATTCTCCGGGACCGCATGCGTGAGGAAGCCTTCCTGAACGCCGGCCTTTCCATCACCATTACGGATAATCGTGGCGACGAGCCTGTATCCCAGGCTATGTGCTATGAGGGCGGTATCCGGGAGTTTGTTACCTATACCAACCGGCATAAGACTGTCATTCATAATGATGTGATCTACATCGCCGGTACCAAGGGCGATGCTTCTGCTGAGATCGCTATCCAGTATAACGACGGCTACAACGAGTCCCTGCAGTCCTTTGCAAACGATGTGCGCACCCCGGAAGGCGGTATGCACGAGACCGGCTTTAAGACCGCACTGACCCGTGTTCTGAATAACTACGGTATCAAAAACGGCATCATCAAGGGCGACGACAAGGTCTCCGGCGAGGACTGCCGGGAAGGTATTACCGCTATCATTTCCGTGAAGCTGACCGATGCCCAGTTTGAAGGTCAGACCAAGGCAAAGCTGGGCAACGCCTATATCCGCACCCTGGTGGAGCAGGTGGTGGGCGACCAGCTGGCAACCTACTTTGAAGAGCATCCTGCCACCGCCAAGATCATTCTGGAAAAGGCCATGATGGCAAACCGGGCAAGAGAAGCTGCCCGGAAGGCAAGAGAAAATGCCCGCCGCAAGACAGGTTTGGAGTCCGGCGGCATGCCCGATAAGCTCCAGGACTGCAACGAAAAAGATCCCTCCTTGTGCGAAATTTACATCGTCGAGGGTGACTCCGCTGCCGGCTCTGCCATCCAGGGCAGAGATTCCCGCTTCCAGGCAATTTTGGCTATGTGGGGTAAGATGCTGAACGTGGAAAAGGCCAGAGCCGATAAGGTGTACGGCAACGACAAGCTGTCTCCTCTGATTCTGGCTTTGGGCTGCAACATTGGCGAGGATTTTGACATTGAAAAGCTGCGCTACCATAAAGTCATCATCATGAGCGATGCCGACGTGGACGGCGCCCATATCCGCACCCTGCTTTTGACATTCTTCTTCCGCTACATGCGGCCTATGATCGAAAACGGCTATGTCTACTCCGCCGTGCCTCCTCTTTACAAGCTGAAGAAGGGCAAGACCGAGCGGGTGGCCTATTCCGATGAAGAGAGAGACCGCGTTTCCGCTGAGCTTCGCGGCGAAGGCGGCGCGAAGGTGGAGATCTCCCGGTTTAAGGGCCTTGGTGAAATGGACGCCCACGAACTGTGGGAGACCACTATGGATCCCGAAAAGCGCACGCTGCGCAGAATTACTTTGGAGGATGCCCGCCTTGCTGACGAGATCTTCACCGTGCTCATGGGAGAGCAGGTGGAGCCCCGTAAGGAATGGATCGAGCGGAACGCAAAGTACGCCATTAACATTGATATCTAAAGGAGGTGACGCATCTTGGCAAAGCATAACCGCAACTATAAGCCCGAGGATATCCTGTTCCCTGAGCAGACCATCACCACAAGCAACCTTGTGGACGAGATGGAGAAGTCCTACATTGAGTACGCCATGAGCGTCATCGTGGGCCGCGCCCTTCCCGATGTCCGGGACGGTCTGAAGCCGGTCCACCGCCGTATTCTGTACACCATGTACGAAAGCGGTCTGACCTCTGATAAGCCTTTTAAGAAGTCCGCTACCTGCGTCGGTGATGTGCTGGGTAAGTATCACCCCCATGGCGACAGCTCTGTCTACGATGCCATGGTCCGTCTTGCCCAGAATTTCTCCATGCGCTACATGCTGGTGGACGGCCACGGTAACTTTGGTAGCGTGGACGGCGACCCCGCGGCTGCCTACCGTTATACCGAGGCAAGACTTTCGAAACTTTCCAACCAAATGCTCCGGGATATCGACAAGGATACCGTGAATTGGGATCCCAACTTCGACGAATCCCGTAAAGAGCCCCGGGTGCTGCCCAGCCGTTTCCCCAACCTGCTGGTAAACGGATCTTCCGGCATTGCCGTTGGTATGGCTACCAACATCCCGCCCCATAATCTCACGGAAGTCATTAACGCCTGCGTGGCGGTGATCGACGATCCCGAAATCACGATGGTGGATCTCATGGAGCATATCTCCGGTCCCGACTTCCCCACCGGCGGTATCATTATGGGCCGCAGCGGCATCCGCGCCGCCTACGCCACCGGTCGTGGCAAGGTGGTGGTCCGCGCCCGTACCGAGTTTGAAGAGTTCAATAAGGACAGGG
>JAZRZT010000100.1:0-3285 GCA_045601475.1 Faecousia sp. | reverse complement strand
GCAGGATGAGCGCATCGACCAGATCATTGCCGTCCTGCCCGGCGCCAACTGCGGCGGCTGCGGCTATGCCGGCTGCTCCAACTGCGCCAGCGAGATCGTCGCCGGCAACGCCAAGGTCAACGCCTGCCCCGTCGGCGGCGCTGACGCTGCTGCCAAGATCGGTGCCATCATGGGCATCGAGGCCGGCTCTGCCGAAAAGATGGTGGCTCATGTCTACTGCTGCGGCGGTGACAAGAACGCCAAGAAGAAGTACAACTACGATGGTCTGAAGACCTGTGACGCTGCCAACAAGGTTGCCGGCACTCCCATGGCTTGCCCCAGCGCCTGCCTGGGCTACGGCTCCTGCGTGGCTGCCTGTAAGTTTGACGCCATTCATGTGGTGGACGGCGTTGCCGTCGTGGACCCCGAAAAGTGCGTGGCCTGCGGCGCCTGTGCTGCTGCCTGCCCCAAGGGTCTGATCGACATGGTTCCCGCCAAGCAGATGGTCTTCATCAAGTGCAACAACACCCAGAAGGGCACCGACACCCGTACCGCCTGCGATATCGGCTGTATCGGCTGCACTCTGTGCGCTAAGAAGTGTCCCAAGGAAGCCATCACCATCACCAACTTCCTGGCTAAAATCGACTACAGCAAGTGTGTGAACTGCGGCCTGTGCGCCACCGTTTGCCCCCGCAAGCTGATCGTCAACCTGCGCGCGCCCAAGATCGAGACTCCCGTTTCCGAGGAAGTCAAGGCCTAAGCGCTGTTTCCCCATCGCATTAAACTTTTGAAAGGAGAGCGGCTATGGCTTATTACGACCGATACAGAGGTTCTCGCCGGAGAAAGCGGAACCGAATCAAGACCATTCTTTTGGTCTTGCTACTGCTGGTCGTAATAGGCCTGGCCGCTCTCTTTTTCTTGCAGGACGCCGTGGTTTTCACCTCCAACGGCTTCCATCTCCCCTTTGGCCCCCAGCAAGATCAGCCTAAGCAAGATCAGCCTTTAGATCCCGATGATATTCATCTGGAAATCGAAGCGCCCCAGCAGGGCACGCAAGATGTGCTGCAACCCGGACAGTCGGATCCCCAATCGACTCTGCCTGTGCAGCCCACGCCCGTGGAGCCTGAACCTGTGGTTTTGCCTCAGACAGCCGCGCTTCTTCTGGATGGCACTGCCCTGTTAGCTGATCGGGCAGATGTTCTCCGTCAGATCAGCCAAGGCAATTACGCGCAAATGGCATTGCAAGTCAAAACAGCCGATGGCCTTTCTCTGCTGAATGACAACACCGTAAAAGATGGTGTTTCCCCCGACAGTGATGCCTTTGTACAGGCATTGAACGGCGTAGATGTTCCTAAGATTGCGGTCATCTCTGCTCTTCGTGACAATGTTCGGCCTCGTATCGGCTATCGCGCCTCCGCCCTGCATACCGGCAGCGGCGCCACTTGGTTGGATCGGGAATACACTGCCTGGTTTGACCCGGCAGGCAAGGACACGTTGTCCTGTCTGATTGCTATGATCGAGGCCTGTAAAGATGCCGGTTTTGAGCAGGTGGTGCTGGATAACTTCCATTACCCCAACGCCGGTAAGCTGGAACTCATCGACTACAGTGATACGCCCTCCCGACAAGGGGCTCTCACCGAACTGGCTCGTCAGCTTCGGGACGCAGTCGATATGCCTTTGGGCTTAATTTTGACCAAAGATGCCTCTGACCATCTGCTGGACAGCACTTCCGGTCAGGATGTAGCCGAGCTGGCACAATATTTTGATATTGTATATCTGCCTGCCTCCGGATTTGATGTCGATCTCACTGCGTTGGAAGATGCAGTGAATGATACCGTCTGTCGCGTGGGCTTGCTGCTGGATCAGCCTTCCCTGCCCCCCATAGGCTCTACACTGGACTATATTGTTCAGCCCTAAATATGAAAAAATCACCGGTATCCGCTGGATACCGGTGTTCTTTTGTAGAAGAAAACCACCGGCAGTGTGCATCTGTCAAGGAAAGGTAGACACTAAAAAACACCATAGTTTTAGAAGCCCAGTTCGGTCTTGTACTGAACTGGGCTTTTATAGCCTAGAGCGGCCGCAGGTCGCTCGTAGTTATAGTAATGAACATACTCGTCAAGAAGTTTTGGAACATCCTTAGCGGTTGCCAGACCGAAGTCAAGGAACAATTCTTCCTTGATCCAGCCGTTAATTGCTTCAATTATTGCATTATCTGTTGGTGTTCCTACTTTCGACATAGAACGAAGTATGTTATAATGTTCATGAGCCTGTCGGAAGGCTTGTGAGGAGTAGACGGAACCCTGGTCGGTGTGCAAGACTACCTGGGGTGTTTGCTCCTCATTTTTCTTGCCTGCAAGCAGTTTCAGTTGCTCCAGACAATGGTAATATGGTTTTGTGCTGCCCTGGATCGGCGTTGCCTGGTGTGCAAGGATTTCATTGTTGAATGTATCGACAAGAAGTGTCCATTCCCAATTCCGTCCATTGTTCTTGAATATTGTCATGTCGGATACAACGATTTCAATCGGATGGGTTGCATTCCAGTTTCCATTGACTTCATTCGGGAACTCTACATGTTCTTCTCCCGGCTTTTTATAGGTGTATTTTCTTGCTTTAGAACGGATGCCGGCCTGTTTACAGCATTTGTGTGCCAGATTGTGAGAAAATACCCATCCAGTATCCTCAAATACTGCTTTTGCAAGCATATGGTAGCCGTGCGAGGGATGTTTCTTGTGTTGCTCCGTTAGTAGCTTCGTAAGCAGCTGCCTGTCCTGCTCATAACGATTTGGCTTTCCTTGCCGTCCTCTCCAACGATAGTAGCCGGATTTACTGACACCCATGATTTCACACAGAAATACAACAGGATATTTTTCTCTTAGCGTTTCGACGATTTCATACTCCTGCCGGGTCCGGTAACGAACTCCTTGTTTACACCAACTCCTTCCACCCAGTATCCTTTTTTTAACCTTTCGTTCTCAATTTCAAGTTTCGCCACCATGAGCCGCAATCTTTCCAATTCAGGAAGGTTCTTACTGGTATGCAGTGCTGCGAATGGATTTCCGGGATGCCCTTTGGGAATAAAGGCAGATTCTCCCTCTGCAATATACTCCTTCACCCACCGGCAGATCATGCTCCGATCCGCAGTGTATTCTCTTTCCAATGTTCGTACTGAGATATGGTTATCCAGATGCTTATGTACTATTTCTGACTTTTGTTCTGGTGTCCATACTCGCTTTTTCTGTCCTTTTCTCACTGTTTCCACCTCCAACTATATTTTAGCATAAAGAAAAGGTAGACAACATGGTG
>JAZRZT010000099.1:0-6632 GCA_045601475.1 Faecousia sp. | reverse complement strand
GCCGTGATGGCAGTTCCCAGCCACGACCAGCGTGACTTTGAGTACGCCGTTGCCCATAACATCCCCATGATCCAGGTTATCGAGGGCCGCGACGTTTCTGAATGCGCTTTTGAAAAGCAGGATTACTTAGGCAAGGGCTGTAAGCTGATGAACTCCGAGGAGTTCACCGGCCTGACCGTGGAAGAGGCCAAGGAAGCCATTACCAGCAAGCTGGAAAAGGCGGGCGTGGCAAGAAGAAAGAACAACTACCACTTCCGTGAGTGGATCTTTGCCCGTCAGCGTTACTGGGGTGAGCCTGTGCCCTGTGTGTACACCGAGGATGGCGAAACTGTGTTCCTGCCCGATGAGCAGCTGCCCCTTATTCTTCCCGAACTGGAAGACTATAAGGGCAAAAACGGCAAGGCCCCCTTGGAGAACGCTACCGAGTGGAAGCAGTATGACCAGGACGGCATCAAGGGTCTGCGTGAGACTTCTACCATGCCCGGCAGCGCCGGTTCTTCCTGGTACTTCATGCGCTATATCGACCCCAAGAACGAGAAGGAATTCTGCGATCCCAAGCTCTTGGAGCACTGGATGCCTGTTGACCTGTACATCGGCGGCCCTGAGCACGCTGTAGGCCATTTGATTTACTCCCGTATCTGGAACCGCTTCCTGTACGATAACGGCCTGTGCCCCGTGAAGGAGCCCTTTAAGAAGCTGGTGCACCAGGGCATGATCCTGGGTGAAAACGGCATCAAGATGGGCAAGCGCTTCCCTGAGTTCGTGGTCAATCCCTCTGACATCGTCCGGGAGTACGGCGCGGATACCCTGCGCCTTTACGAGATGTTCATGGGACCCCTGGAAGTATCCAAGCCTTGGTCTGCCACCGGTGTTGCCGGTGCCAAGAAGTTCATTAACCGTGTGTGGAACTTCTTCTCTGAGACCGAGAATATTACCGATACCGACGATGGCAAGCTGACCAAGGTCTACCACCAGACCGTGAAGAAGGTCACCTCTGACTTTGAACAGTTGGGCTTCAACACCGCCATCGCCCAGATGATGGTGTTTGTGAACGAGGTGTACAAGAACGGCACTTGCCCCAGAGAGTACGCCGAAGGCTTCATTAAGATGATCTCCTGTATCATCCCCCATGTGGGCGAAGAACTATGGCAGATTCTGGGTCATGACAACACCATCGCCTACGAGTCCTGGCCCACTTACTCTGAGGACAAGTGCAAGGATACCGAGATCACTGTGGCTGTCCAGGTCAACGGCAAGATGCGCGGCACCGTCATGATGGAAGCCGACCTGCCCGACGAGGAAGTGGTCGCCAAGGTCACCGCCGATGAGAAAATCGCGAAGTTCCTGGAGAAGCAGGGCGGCACGATTTTCAAGACCATCGTGGTGAAGAATAAGCTGGTCAATCTGATCGTTAAGTAAGGGATTTTTCATAATTGGATAAAATTCCCGGAAATCCTGCTTGACATTTAGGCGAAAAATGCGTATAATATCTAAGCCTGCATATAGGCCCTGAACGCATCCAGGAATTAGCCGGATGCCATCGGAGGGAGGGAAAACCATGTCTGAAATTCGCGTTAAGGAGAACGAATCTCTGGAGAGCGCTCTGCGCCGTTTCAAGCGTAGCTGTGCCAAGGAGGGCGTTATTGCCGAAGTTAAGAAGCGCGAGCATTATGTCAGCCCCAGCCTGAAGCGTAAGCAGAAGTCTGAAGCTGCCCGTAAGAATAAGAAGAGATTCTATTAATAATCCCTCTTGATCTATGCTCAAAACCCCGCAGACACTTGTCTGCGGGGTTTCTTTTTTCAGAAAAACAGCCGCACAGTCAGCGCGGCCATAAAGAAGCCGGTAAAATCCGCAATCAGCGCAGCGGGGACAGTGTAGCGGGTCTTCTTGATTCCCGCCGCCCCGAAATATACGCTGATGGTATAGAAGGTGGTCTCCGTAGACCCCAGCATCACCGCCACCGTCCTGCCGATGAGAGAATCCGCGCCGTATTCTGCCATCAGTTCTACACCTACCGCCAGGGCGGCGCTGCCGCTGATAGGCCGCAGGAGCACTAAGATGGCTGTCTCCGGTGGGATTCCAAAGAAACGAAATATGGGGGCAAGAAAACCACTGACCACCTCTACCGCTCCAGAGGCGCGGAGCATGGTGACCGCCGTCAGCAGCAGGATCAGGGTTGGGACTAAATTGACCAGCAGCTTCAGACCGTCTGCTGCCCCATCCAGCAAAAGGGAATAGGGACTTTCTTTTTTTCTAAGGGCAACGGCACAGGCGGCAAATAAAAGCACCGGCACGATGTAATCGGTCATTTCCTCCACACCCTCCCTAATAGGAAGGCTGCCAGCAATCCCATACCGGCAGAGCATACGCTGGTCACCCAAACCGCCGGTAAGATGTCAAAGGGTGTGGCACACCCCAAGCTGACCCTTGCCGCCGCCACAGTGGCCGGTATTAATTGAATGGAAGCGGTGTTTAATACGATCAAACGGCATAGCTCATTGCAGGCGATGCCGTCTTTTCTTTTCTCTGCCAACCGTTGTGCCGCGAGGATTCCCATGGGTGTGGCGGCGTTTCCCATGCCTAAGAAATTGGCACAGATATTGGCGCTTAAGTGCCCCGCAAGGACGGCATCTTTCTTGGTAGAAGGGAAAACTTTTTTCAGCAGGGGAGAGAGCAAACGGGATAAAAAGGCGGTAAAACCTACCTTTTCCATGACTTTTCCAACCCCCATCCAAAGACAGATGGAACCGGCCAGAGAGATGGCCAAAGTGACCCCTGCCTGAGCCCCTTTGGGAATCGCCGCCGCCAATTCAGACCCCCGGCCTGTCACCATAGAAGCCACCAAAGCCACAGTTACCAAGATCGTAAAAATCCAGTCAATTACCATGTCCATCCCTCCTGCATTAAACCTATGCAGAAGACATACAAAAAAGCCGCAAGCTTCTGCTTGCGGCTTTCTTATTATACATTCAGTGCGGCATCGTATACCACATTTTTGGGAAGATCCAGTTCCTTGGCGGTCTGCTTGATGGCATCCTTGCGGCTCATGCCGTCCTCCATCAGCTGCGCGACTCTCCCGGCGGCATCTTCGGCGGTGAACGCAACCTTTTCTTCCGGCTGCGCGCCGGCCACCACCAGCACAAACTCACCCTTGGGGGCTTGTTCTGCGTACAGGTCGATTGCGCCGCCTAAGGTGGTGCGTACCACCTCTTCGTGGAGCTTTGTCAGTTCCCGGCAAAGACTGATGGGGCGATCCTTGCCAAACACCTCCGCCATGCTCTCCAGAGTGGATAGCAGCTTGTGGGGTGCTTCGTAGAAGATCATGGTCCGCTGCTCGGAGATCAGGGAGTCCAAATGCTCCTTACGGCTCTTTTTCGCTGTGGACAAGAAGCCTTCAAAGCAGAATCTTCCGGTAGCCTGACCGGAAATGCTCAGGGCTGTGATCACGGCACAGGGGCCGGGAATGGCGCACACGGTGATACCCGCCTCGGCGCACTGCTTTACCAGTTCTTCACCGGGGTCGGAGATGGCGGGGCTGCCGGCATCGGAAACCAAAGCGCAGGTCTCGCCGGCCAGAATACGCTCCACGATCATTTCACCTTTTTGGGTTTTGTTATGTTCAAAGTAGCTCACCAGGCTCTTTTTGATGCCCAGGTGGTTGAGAAGTTTCAAGGTGACCCGGGTGTCCTCCGCGGCAATAAAGTCCGCTTCTTCCAATGTTTTTTTGCATCGGATGGAGATATCGCCTAAGTTGCCGATGGGGGTGGGCACCAGATATAACATGCCTGCCATAATCACACCTCCTGAAGGTGATAAAGGGATTTGTAGTAATCGGTGGGCGTGCCGTCCGGGTGGTGAAGACTCTCTTCCTCCCATATCAGGCCGGGTTTTCCGCCTTTGCGGCACTGCAAAAGCACAAGGCTCACAGGCCCGTCTGACCGGTGACGCAGAAGCTGCAGCCGCTTGGGCTCCAAGCCGTGTTTGCTGCCCAGAGCGCAGATCCCCGCCAGCCGCTCCGGTTTGTGTACCAGGAAGAAATCGCCGCCGTAGCGCAGCGCTCTTGCTGCTTGGGAGAATAGCACATCCAAGGAAAGTTCCTGCTCCTGTCTTGCTACAGGGCAGTTTTTGCTTGCCGGCCCGCCGGTAAAGTACGGGGGATTGGAAACGCATACATGGAAATGTCCCACGGGAATATCTGCAGTTTTCACATCGGCGCAGACACTCTGTAAGCGATGGGATATATGATTGTTTTGGGCGTTAAAAAGTGCTGCCTTATGGGCATTGGGATCGATCTCTATCCCCAATACGGAGCAGCCCTCGTCCTTTGCGCACAGCAAGAGACCCAGGGTGCCGCATCCGGCGCCCAGATCCAATACCTTTGCGTTTTTCGGCAGCTTCACAAAACCGGAAAGCGCCATAGAGTCGGTGCTGAGGGGAAATGCGCCCTCACAAAGTGTGAGTGTAAATCCGTTATGCAGTACTTCCATCATAGCCTCCATAAAAAATCTGCCTGCGCGGTTTTGGCGCAGGCAGATCGCAAAGTCGGAAAATTAGCCTTCCTCGATTGCTTCCACGGGGCAGTTATCGCAGCAAGCGCCGCAGCTTACGCAGGTGTCAGCATCGATGACGTACTTGTCTTCGCCTTCGGAAATAGCCTCGACGGGGCAGTTGTCAGCACATGCGCCGCACTTAACACAAGCATCAGTGATAATGTAAGCCATGATTATTCCTCCATATATGTGTAGTAGTGCGGCCATTTCCTGACCGCAACATTATTTTAGCACGGATTTTATAAAATGCAATAACTTTTTTATTATCCGTATATTTTTCCTGTGCAGGGGGGAAAATCCTCCGATAAAGGAGGCATACCATGCAATATGAGCGTCGTGTGCAGCAGCTGCTTCTGATGGCTATGACACAGGCACAGTCTTTGGGCCACAGCTATGTGGGCAGTGTTCATATTTTGCTTTCCCTGGCGGAAAGCCCGTGCCTTGGAGGGCAGCTGCTGCGGTTTTCCGGGTTTGATGCTGCCGAGGCCCGCCAGATTACTGAACTTCTCTACGGGCGTGGGACGGAAGGCCTTCCGCTGCCCCAAGGGTTTTCCGTGCAGGCACGGCGGATCCTCAGGGGGGCTGGGGCAGAAGCGGTGATGTTGGAAGCGAAAAGAGTAGACGAGGTGCATATTCTGCTGTCTATGCTCCGGCTGGAGCGGTCAGCGGCCCAAGAGGTGCTGATGCTTTGCGGGATAGATACAGAGGCGCTGTTTACCCGGACAGCGGAATATGCCCAGTGGGGATGGGGAAGTCCCGGCAGGAACAAAAAGGAGGCGGCAACTACGAAACTGTTGGAGCAATTCAGCGAGGATCTGATTCAAAAAGCACTCACTATGGAGCCGGTGATCGGCAGAGATAAAGAAATCGACACGGTGATCGGCATCCTGTGTCGAAAAAATAAGAATAATCCGGCTCTGGTGGGGGAGCCCGGCGTGGGAAAGACAGCCATCGCCGAGGGGCTTGCCCAGCGGATGGCTGCGGGGAATGTTCCTCCCCAGTTGCGGGAAAAACGGCTTGTAAGCCTGAATATGGCAAACCTGGTGGCCGGTACTAAGTACCGGGGCGAGTTTGAGGAGCGGCTGCGGGATGTGCTGGCGGAGATCCGCCGCAGCGGGGATGTGATCCTCTTTGTGGACGAGATGCACACCATCGTGGGGGCAGGCGCCGCCGAGGGCGCCATCGATGCGGCCAATATTTTAAAACCAGCGCTGGGGCGGGGTGAATTGCAAATGCTGGGCGCCACCACATTGGAGGAGTACCGGAAGTTTATTGAAAAAGACCCGGCGCTGGAACGGCGTTTTCGACCGGTAACTGTGGAGGAGCCCACAAAAGAGACTACCTTTGCGATTTTGAAGGCGCTGAAACCCGGCCTGGAGCGGCACCACCATATGCACATCGCCGAGGAAGCGCTGCGGGAGGCGGTGCACCTTTCGGTGCGCTACCTGCCGGATTTGTATTTGCCGGATAAGGCCATCGACCTTTTGGATGAGGGCGCGGCCCATGCCCGTCTGGAGGAACTGCAGTCGGGCAGAGGCGGGATCCGCAGGGGTTTGGAGATGGAACTGCAGGAGGCGGTAAAGGACAGCCGTTTTGAAAAAGCCGCCCAGCTGCGGGACAAAATGCAGCGTCTGGGAACTGCCCAGGAAAGCAAGCGGCACAGGGGCGTCACGGCATCGGATGTGGCCTGGGCGGTGTCCCAGCGGACAGGGATCCCTGTGGGCAGGCTGACCGCGGACCGGCGGGAACGGCTACTGTGCCTGGAACAGCATTTGGCCCAAAGTGTGATGGGACAGGATAAGGCGGTAAAAGCCATCGCCGCAACCGTCAGAAGGGGCTTATCTGCGGTGCGGAATCAAAACAGACCGGTGGCCTGCATGCTCTTTGCCGGGCCGACGGGTGTGGGCAAAACAGAGGTTTGCAAAGCCTTGGCCCGGGAGCTGTACGGAAGCCCGGACGCCATGATCCGCCTGGACATGACTGAGTATATGGAGAAACAATCCGTGGCCCGGCTCATCGGCGCGCCCCCCGGCTATGTGGGCTATGAGGAGGGCGGCAAACTGACCCAGGCCGTCCGCCGC
>JAZRZT010000098.1:0-2275 GCA_045601475.1 Faecousia sp. | reverse complement strand
TAGGGCCAGGAGCACACAAGGCCGCACAGCAGCACCGGGATGTGCATGGGCAAAATCACCTGACCGGCGTTGGGGATGGAGTGGAATGCGATGGGCAGCACCACGCACAGGGCCACACAGGCGGCGGCCAGCACCAGGCGCCTGGCTTTTGTGGTTTTCATGGAAGTTCCTCCCTTTCTTTTCTGGGGTCAGTATACCCTATGGAAATACCGGAGGGAAGCCCCCCCGGGGGGTATATTTTGTTTAAGTTCCGTTTTAGTTCCCAAAAGTTTTTAGAGTTATGTTCCCCAAACCTGTTGCGACACAACGGGTTTGGGGATTCTTTTTGGCACTGTAAGGTGATAAAAAAATGAGAAGTTTTTTTGATTGTGATCCTGTATGATAACGCCAAGCCCAAGGGAAAGGAGGAGATGGATGGAAACTGAGCACAGCGCCGAGGCGCTTTTAAAAGAACTGTGGGCGATCGCCCTGGCCAGGGCCACAGACCTTTTGCAGGTGAAAGACGGCGCTTTGGAGATCCGGGACACCGGGTGTCTGACGGAACAGCAGTGCGCCGCCATCGCCTCCCTGGAAAAGGGCCCCAACGGCGTAAAAGTGAAGTTTTACGACAAGCTGAAAGCTTTGGAGCTTTTGGGCAAGCACTTGGGGGTCTTTGAGGGCAAGACTGAGGATGCCCGGCAGGACAACCTCTTAGAGGCGATCCTGCAGGCCACAGCCAAGGAGGAAGACCATGATCTATAACAGCTTCAGCCCCAAACAGCTGACGGCCATGACCTGGTGGAACCGGCCGACGCTTCGGGACAAAGACGGCATCCTCTGCGACGGAGCCATCCGCTCCGGCAAGACCGTGTCCATGGCCGTGGGCTTCTTTTTGTGGAGCATGGCAAGCTATGAGGAGCAGGTGTTCGGCATTTGCGGCAAGACCATCGGTGCGCTTCGGAGGAATCTCATCATCCACCTGGCGGATTGGCTGGGAGATACCTTCTCCGTCACCGAGCACCGAAGCGAAAACCGCATAACCGTGCGGTGCGGCAGAAAGAAGAACACCTACTACCTCTTCGGCGGCCAGGACGAGACCAGCTACACCCTCATCCAAGGCATTACCCTGGCGGGCGTCCTTTTGGATGAGGCGGCGCTGATGCCCCAAAGCTTTGTGGAGCAGGCTTGCGCCCGGTGCTCCGTGCCCGGGTCCAAGCTGTGGTTTAACTGCAACCCCGGCCCGCCCCAGCACTGGCTCCACCGGGCATGGATCCAAAAGGCAGAGGAGAAAAATCTTCTGCACCTGCGCTTTACCATGGCGGACAACCCCAGCTTAGACCCGAAAATCCGGGCCCGGTATGAAACGCTTTACACCGGTGTCTTTTACCGGCGGTACATTTTGGGTCAGTGGTGCGCCGCGGAGGGACTGGTGTACGACTTTTCTGAGGAAAAGCACATCTGCCGTGATCTTCCCAAAACCGGCAGGTACTACATCTCCGTGGACTATGGCACCCAAAATCCTTTCTCCGCGGGACTCTGGTGCGTGCATGACGGCAAGGCGGTGCGGCTCCGGGAATTCTATTACAGCGGCAGAGCCACCGGCCGTCAGCGCACCGACGAGGAGTACTACGAAGATCTTGTGAAGCTTTCGGGAGACTGCCCGGTGGAGCAGGTGATCGTAGACCCCAGCGCAGCCTCCTTCATCGCCGTGATCCGAAAGCACGGGAAATTTCGGGTGCGCAAGGCCAAAAATGAGGTGCTGCCCGGCATCCGGCTGGTGGCAAGTCTTTTGCAGAGCGGAAAATTGGTAATAAGCGCTGCCTGCAGGGACGCCATCCGGGAGTTTGGGCTCTACCGCTGGGAGGAAGGAAAAGATGTGCCGGTGAAGGAGGACGACCACGCCATGGACGACATTCGGTATTTTGCCATGTCCGTTCTGCGGCGGGAGAAAGGAGAAATGCTTTGAAAAAATGGCTTTTGGAAGGCTTTCTGCCCATGTGGGCGAAGCAGACTGTCCTGCAGGACAATAAGCGGCTGACCCGGCAGCTGCGGCAGTTGCAGCAGGAAAATGAGAAGCTCACAAGCTACATAAGGGGCCTGCATATGGGCCTTAGGAGGAAACATGAAAACATTTGACTATCAGCAGGCCTTCGGCGCGTGGGACAGAACCTCCGAGGCCATGAACACTGCGATCCGGGAGTGGTTTTCCCTGTACTACCGCAGCCGCGGTGACAACCAAAGCGACCCCAATCAGCGGATCGCTTATACCGTTGTCCAGAAGCTTGTGAAAGCGGTG
>JAZRZT010000097.1:0-2821 GCA_045601475.1 Faecousia sp. | reverse complement strand
GACACGCCCTCTTTTCTCAGCAGAATGTTGCTGCGGATGTCCCCTGCGAACAGGAACACATCCTGGAGCATCTGTCCGAAATGGCGGCGCAGGGAAGAGATCTTGATCTTTTTGATATCGATGCCGTCGATGAGGATCTGTCCCTTTTGAATGTCATAGTTGCGGCAGATCAGGCTTAAAATGGTAGTCTTGCCGCTGCCCGTAGAGCCCACAAAGGCCACGGTCTGCCGGGGCTCCACTTTGAAGCTGACGCCCTTTAGCACCCACTCATTTTCTTTATAGGCGAACCACACATCCCGAAACTCGATCTCGCCCTTTACTTCTTCCAGCTCCACGGCATCGGGGTCGTCTACGATCTTTCTGTCCATATCCATGATGGTGAAGATCTTCTCGGAAGAAGCAAAAGACTTTTGCAGCATGTCAAACTGCTCCGCCAGGGTCTGGATAGGGCCGAAGAACTTGGAGATATACATGTAGAAGGACACCAAAACGTTGGTCGTGATGGTCTGTCCCAAAAACTGGGTGTTTTGGATATAGCCCTTGGCGCTGAGATACAGCAGGCACAGCACACAGCTGATGTTCAGCATATACACCATGGGCCGGAAGATGCCGAACACGAAAAGTCTGCCGTACTTGGCCTTTTGCAGAGTCTGGCTGCGCTGCAAGAACGCCTTGTACTTATTATCCTCCTGGTTGAAGGCCTGGGTGATCTTCATGCCCGAGAGGTTTTCCGACAGGAAGGTGTTCACATCGGTGGTGGCGTTGCTGACGCTGCGGTGGACCGTCCGGGAGAATTTCCGGAAGATCACCGTAAAGAGCACCAAAAACGGCACAAAGCACAAAACCATCAGTGTCAGAGCGTAGTTGAGTAGCAGCATCGCCCCCAGCACGCCCACAATGACCATGGCGTTTTTCAGGAGCGTCACCAAAATGTTGGTGAAAAGATAGGTGATGGCCCCCGTATCATTGGTAACACGGGTCACCAGCTTGCCCACGGGGATATCGTTGAGCTGCTGGTGGGACAGGCTTTCGATGTGGACAAACAGGTCCTCTCTCAAGGCGGACAATATCTTCTGTCCTGTTTTTTGCAGCACCATGGACTGCACATAGGTACAGATCATAGACACGATGAGAATACCCGCGTACACGGCTACCACAGAGTAAAGGTAGTCTAAGCGGAAATCGCCCGTGCCCACCAGTTCCACGATGTGGCCCACCAAAAGGGGCGACACCAAATCGTAGACGATGGAAGCAAGCATCACCAAAAGCACGGCGATAAACTGCTTTTTATAGGGCTTGGCGTAGACAAGCAATCGCTTTACGATCTCGCCGTCTTTCATGTGGCGGTCGTAGTCCTTGGGGTTGCTCTTTTTCAAAAGGCCGTAGGCCACAATGAACAGCAGAGAAAACACGCCGATGATCGCGCCCAGAATCAGGATCGGCAAATACGCTTTCATTCCTCTTCGCCCCCTTCCTCCAGCCGCTGCAGGTCTACCATCTTTTGGTAGGCGGGACAGGTGGCGTAAAGTTCCTCATGGCTGCCCACGGCAGTCAAGCGGCCATCTTCCAAAAAGAGGATCTTATCCATCTTCCGGGTGGTGGAAATGCGGTGGGCGATCAAAAGGGTGGTCTTGCCGGCGCGAATCTTCGCCAAATTCTCCAAAATCGTCTTTTCTGTCTTGGTATCCACGGCGGAAACGGAGTCGTCCAAAATAAGGATGGGCGCATCCTTTAAAAGCGCTCTTGCGATGGAAATGCGCTGCTTCTGTCCGCCGGACACGGGAACGCCCCGCTCGCCCAGCACGCTCTGAGACTTGGCGGCAAACTCCTGGATGTTGCCATCCACATCGGAAAGGGCCGCCGCCTGGCGCACCTGCTGTTCGGTAACCTCCAGGCCAAAGGCGATGTTCTGCTCAATGGTATCGGAGAACAGGAAATTGTCCTGAGGCACATAGGCGCAGGCCGCCCGGACATCCTGAATTTTCAGGGTGTTGACATCCTGCCCGTCAATGAACAGCGTACCGTCGGGCACATTGTAGGTGCGCAGGAGCAAATCTACCAAAGTGGTCTTGCCGCTGCCGGTCTTGCCCACGATGCCCACGCTCTCGCCGGCATTTACGGTAAAGGAGATGTTTTCCAGACAGTCCATGTCCCCGTCGGGGTAGCGGAAGGTAAGATCCCGAAACTCGATGCTGCCCTTGGGGTCAGGAAGGGACTTTGCCCCCGCCTGGTCCACCACATCTGCCTTGGCATCCAAAAGCTCAGAGATGCGGTTTAAGGACGCCTGTCCCCGGCTGGTCATGTCGATAAGCTCGGAAACCGCCATAATGGGCCACACGGTG
The DNA here is from genome assembly GCA_045601475.1 of Faecousia sp. Taxonomy (GTDB): domain Bacteria; phylum Bacillota; class Clostridia; order Oscillospirales; family Oscillospiraceae; genus Faecousia. Next base: position 479 of record JAZRZT010000097.1, on the reverse strand, counting down.
GCGGTGAAATAGCCGATAAACTCCACCAGTTGTCCCGCGTTAAAGCGGTGGTGATACACAAGATACCCGCCGTAACCTAAAATAATGCAGATGACGCTCTCCACAAAAAGCGTCACCAAAATCCGCAACAGCACGGACGCCTTGGTGTGGTCGATGTTGGCCTTTTCGTTTTCGATGTTCAGCTTCTTGAAGGCCATGAGCTCCTTGGCTTCCTTGACAAAAGCCTTAATGACGGCGATGCCGGAAAAGCTCTCCTGGGAGAAATCCGACAGCTTGGAAAAGGCCGCCTGGCGGATATCCCACTTTTTCATCATGTAGCTGCCCACCACCGTGGCAGAGGCCAGCAAAAGTCCCATGGGAATGAGGGCCAAAAGGGTCAGACCCCAGTCCATGCGCCACATTTTGATAATGGACAGAAGTCCCAAAAACGCCGCGTCGAAGAACATGAGGATGCCCCAGCCGAAGCACTCGCAGATGGT
>JAZRZT010000096.1:0-28000 GCA_045601475.1 Faecousia sp. | reverse complement strand
AGAGTACTGATGAAGGGCAACGAGGCCATCGCAGAAGCTGCGATCCGCGCCGGCTGCCGGCACTATTTCGGCTATCCCATCACCCCCCAGACGGAGATCGCCGCCTACATGGCAAAGAAAATGCCCAAGATCGGCGGGGTGTTTTTGCAGGCGGAAAGTGAGATCGCTTCCATCAACATGGTCTACGGCGCGGCCGCTGCCGGCGTGCGTGTCATGACCTCGTCCTCCAGCCCCGGAATCTCTTTGAAGGCAGAGGGCCTTAGCTACATTGCCGGCTCCGATGTGCCTGCTTTCGTAGTCAACGTCCAGCGCGGCGGCCCGGGCCTCGGCGGCATCCAGCCCTCCCAGTCCGACTACTTCCAGGCCACCAAGGGCGGCGGTCACGGCGACTACCGCATGATCGTCCTTGCCCCCGCCTCCGTACAGGAGATGGCAAGCCTTACCATCAAGGGCTTCAACCTGGCGGACAAGTACCGCATGACCGCTATGATCCTGGCAGACGGCACCATCGGCCAGATGATGGAGCCCATCTCCTTTGAGGATGCCGAGATCGAAGAATATGAAAAGCCCTGGGCGCTCACCGGCACCGAGGGCAAGAGACCGCACAACATCGTAAACTCTCTGTACTTAAAGCCCGATGAGCTGGAAGTGAAAAACTTCCAGCGGTACGAAAAGTATAAGGCTGTGGAAGAGAACGAAGCAATGTGGGAAGAATTTATGATGGAGGACGCCGAGTACTGTGTCGTCGCCTTCGGTATCGCTTCCCGCGTGGCAAAGAATGCTGTGGTGGCAGCCCGGGAAAAGGGCATCAAGGTAGGCCTGATCCGTCCCATTACTGTGTGGCCCTTCCCCAAGGAAGCAATGAAGAAGGCTGCAGATCAGGTTAAGGCCTTTGTGTGTGTGGAGCTGAACATGGGTCAGATGATCGAGGATGTGAAGCTTTACACCGAGAGCAAAAAGCCCGTCGCTCTTTGCAACCGCTGCGGCGGTATGATCCCCAGCCCCGACGAGGTGCTGGCCGCCATTGAAAACGCAACGAAAGGAGAGTTCTGATCATGGCAATCGTATTTGAAAAACCCAAGGCATTGACAGATGCTCCCTTCCACTATTGCCCCGGCTGTCCCCACGGCATCATCCACCGGTTGGTGGCAGAGGCCATTGACGAGCTGGGCATCGAAGGCAAGACCATCGGCGTGGCCCCCGTTGGCTGTGCGGTCATGGCCTACGACTCCTTCGCCTGCGACATGATCGAAGCGGCCCACGGCAGAGCCCCTGCCCCCGCCACCGGCATCAAGCGCAGCCGCCCGGAGAACATCGTGTTCACCTACCAGGGCGACGGCGACCTGGCCTCCATCGGCATGGCAGAGACTGTCCACGCCGCGGCCAGAAATGAAAATATCACCGTCATCTTCGTCAACAATGCCATCTACGGCATGACCGGCGGTCAGATGGCCCCCACCAGCCTCCCCGGTCAGGTGACCCAGACCTCCCCCTACGGCCGTGATGTGAATCACTGCGGCTGGCCCATTAAGGTGTGCGAGATGCTCTCCACATTGGAAGGTCCGGAGTACATTACCCGTGTGGCTGTGAACAATGTGAAAAATGTCAAGAACGCCAAGAAGGCCATTAAGAAGGCTTTCCAAAACCAAATAGAGGGCAAGGGCTTTAGCTTGGTAGAAGTGGTTTCCGCCTGTCCCACCAACTGGGGCATGACCCCCCAAAAGGCTTTGGAGTGGGTGGAGAGCGACATGCTGCCCTACTATCCCATTGGCGTTTACAAGGACAGGACCGCTGCAAAGGAGGAGAAGTAACATGAAGACAACGCAGATCCTCTTTGCCGGTTTCGGCGGTCAGGGCGTTTTGTTTGCCGGTAAGTTTTTGGCATACAAGGGCCTCATGGAAGACCTGCAGGTCTCCTGGCTGCCCTCCTACGGCCCTGAGATGCGCGGCGGTACGGCAAACTGCTCCGTGGTGCTCTCCGACAGCCCTGTGGGCAGCCCTATCATCACCAATCCCGATGTGCTGGTGGCCATGAACCTGCCCAGTTTACAGAAATTTGTGGATACCGTGGTGCCCGGGGGGCAGATTTATGTGGATTCCTCTTTGATTGACGCCAAGGTGGAGCGTACGGATGTGGAGGTGTTCTACATCCCCGCCACCCAGATGGCAAAGGATGCCGGCATGGCGACTTTGGCCAATATGATCATTGTGGGCAGCCTGTTGGAAAACCATCCCCAGCTGGACTTTACCGGCGTGGATGCCGTGGTGAACAAGCTGGTGCCCCCCAAGAAGGCGGCGCTCATTGAGCTCAACATGAAGGCCCTGACCATGGGAAAGGAATATAAGGGATGAAAGTAACCTGTATCCAGATGGATATGCTCCTGGGCAAGCCCGAAGAGAATTTTGCCCACGCTGAGGAACTGATCGCCAAGGCCATGGAAGGTGCGCCGGATGTGCTGGTGCTGCCGGAAACCTGGAATGTGGGCTTCTTCCCCAAGGAGAATTTGCCTGCCCTGTGTGACCGGGATGGCGCTATGGTAAAAGAGCACATCGGCGGCCTGGCAAAGAAATTTGCGGTCAATATAGTCGCCGGCTCTGTGGGAAATGTCAAAGATGGCAAGGTATACAACACCGCCATGGTCTTTGACCGTAAGGGCGAGTGCATCGCCTCCTACGACAAGACCCACCTGTTTACCCCCATGGGGGAGGACGACTTCTTCCAAAAGGGCGACCATGTGTGCCGTTTCCGGCTGGACGGCGCAGAGTGCGGCATCATCATTTGCTACGATGTGCGCTTCCCGGAACTGACCCGCACCCTTACCGTGCCGGGTCTGGATATGCTCTTTGTGGTAAGCCAGTGGCCCAAGATCCGTACCTTCCACTTAAGAAGCCTCACGGTGGCAAGAGCCATTGAGAACCAGATGTTCGTGGTGTGCTGCAATTCCTGCGGCACGGCGGGGGAAACGGTATACGGCGGCAGTTCCGCCGTCATCGACCCCTGGGGCGAGACCCTCTGCCTGGCAGGGGAGAAGGAAGAATTGCTCACTGCCAATTGTGATTTGGAAATCCTTAAGAATATCCGCAGTTCCATTCCCGTGTTCCGGGACAGAAGACCTGAGTTGTACAGTATTTGAAAAGAGAGGTAATTACAATGACTTATGAAATTCCTGTAACCAGAACCCAAAATCCCAAGCCCCGTCCTGCCGACGAGAGCCAGCTGGGCTTTGCCAGATTCTTCACCGACCACATGTTCGTCATGGAATATGACGAGGGCAAGGGCTGGCACTCCTGGCGCGTGGAGCCCCACGCTCCCTTCCTCATCGAGCCCGCTTCTGCGGTGCTCCACTATGCCCAGATGATGTTTGAGGGCATGAAGGCTTACCGCAAGCCCGACGGCAGCATCCAGCTGTTCCGCCCCGACATGAACATCGCCCGCATGAAGAACACCTGCGAGCGTATGTGCATGCCCGAGGTGCCCGGCGATCTGTTTATGGCCGGCTTGAAGGCCGTTATCGAGGCCGACAAGGACTGGATCCCCCACGGCAAGAACACCTCATTGTACATTCGTCCTTTCCTGTTTGGCGACGAAGTCTCCTTCTCCGTGCTGCCCGCCAAGCACTACAAGTTTATGATCATCCTCAGCCCCACCGGCTCCTACTACGCAGCCAACGACGCAGGCCTCACCACCACCCGCATCTACGTGCAGGATAAGTACATCCGCGCAGCCCAGGGCGGCACCGGCTACGCCAAGGTGGGCGGCAACTACGGCGGCGGTATGCGCGCCTCCCAGGATGCCATGAAGTTTAACTGCAAGGACGTGCTGTGGCTGGATGCCAAGGAACATAAGTATGTGGAAGAGATCGGCACCTCCAACGCCTTCTTCATGATCGGCGACGAAGTGATCACCGCACCCCTGGATAGCGGCACGATCCTCCCCGGTATCACCCGCAACTCTGTCATTCAGCTGCTGCGCAAGTGGGGCATCAAGGTCTCCGAGCGCAAGCTCTCTATCGACGATGTGATCGCCGCCTCCAAGGACGGCAGCCTGAAGGAGATCTTCGCTTCCGGCACTGCCGCTGTGATCTCTCCCATCGGCTGGCTGAATGTCAATGGCGAGGATATGCAGGTTGCTGACGGCAAGGTTGGCCCTGTGGCCCAGAAGCTGTACGACAACCTCTACGGCATGCAGACCGGCGTCGTGGAAGACGACATGGGCTGGACCTACCCTCTCGGCTTTTGATACATAATAGGAAAAAGCACCACCGACAGGTGGTGCTTTTTTGCGGGAAATGATTGTGGGAGGGCACGAGGCAGTTTTAGCATAGCAGCTGTTGTTTACTGCGTATGTGTAGGTCGGGGGCTTGCCCCCGCCGTCAGTGCGGCTTTGTTTGCGGCGGGGGCAAGCCCCCGCCCTACATGGAAAGATGTAAGATTATGGTTGTAGGATCCTTTCGGCGGTTTTGTGGAGGATCTGCTCTTGCTGGGAAGATGTAAGCTTTAGCTGCAAAAATCGGTTTAACTCCGTCACCGGGTCCCACAGCGGGTAGTCTGAGCCGAAGGCCAGGCGTTCCGCACCGTATAGGTTTACATAATGTTCTGCCTTGCCGTCCTCCAGGAACATCAGGGCGCTGGACACATCGAACACGCAGTCGGTATCCTTTAGCAGTTCACAGGCGGTGTCGTACATGGCGTAACCGCCGAAGTGGGCGGCGATCACCTGCAGGCCGGGAAACAGGTCTAAGATCCTGCGCAGCTTGATGGGGTGGGAGTAATCGTAGCGGTGGTCGCCCATGTGGAGCATAATGGGCAGCTTGCCCCGGGCGGCTTCGTACATGGGGAAAAGCCGCAGGTCGTCGATGGCAAAGCGCTGGGAGTCCGGGTGCATCTTAATGCCGTGGAGTCCCATGCGGTAGATCCGCTCCGTTTCCTCGCCGATGCCGTCCATGGCGGCGTGGACTGTGCCGAAGCCGATAAAGTGGTCGCAGAGTGTCTCCTGCTCTTTGATATAGTCGTTGATCCCCTGCACCCGGTCGGAACGGATGGCCACGGGCAGGATCACACTCTTATGGATGCCTGCTTTTTCGTGCTGCCGCAGCAGCATGGATACCGTGCCGTCCATGTCCGCGCCGCCAATCTCGTAAAAGTCTTTTACGCTGTCGGTGGCCTTTTGGGCAATGGCGTCGGGGTAGATATGGGTGTGGATGTCGATGATCTTCACAAGAAATCGCCTCGAAATTTGGAATACCTCTATTATAGCACGCTCACCAAAAAAGAAAAGCACCAATGATGATATTTATGGGCGAAGCCCAATTCATGCCTTGCCAATGGCAAGGCAAATCATGGCGCATGGCGCCAAATCATGATGCAGAGCATCCATTCATGACGCGCAGCGTCAAATCATTTTTATGAATTGCTCTTCGAGCATGAATTGGAGCGGGCGCTCCATGAATTGCAGCTACGCTGCATGAATTGGCGTTGCCATTATAAAAAAGCACCCCGATGGGGTAATGTCATTAAGTTTTGGCTGTCATTGCGAGCACCGAAGGTGCGTGGCAATCCGTAATACCCTTGGGGAACGGATTCTCACGCCTGCTACGCAGGCTCAGAATGACACAGTTTTCTTAACTTAATGACATTGCCCGATGGGGTGCTTTTTTGTCCACGCTTACTTTAAGATGATGGCGTACTGGATGGAGTTGACCACGCCGTCTTTCATGATGACGGTGAGGTTGCCCTCGCCCTTCTTCACAACATAGGCGTTGGTGCCGTTGAAGGTATCCGCGCCGTAGGCCTTTTCCACCTCTGCCTGGGTTGCGCCGATGTAGATGCCCTCGGCGGTGGTCAGGGTGTCATCGGCAAACCACCAGCCGTAGATGTGATCCTTGTCACCCTCGGGGTAGGTGTCGATGTAGAGGTTGCCGTAGTAGTAGTTCTTGTCCAGACCGTCGAATGCGCAGCTGGCGGTCTCGGAGTACTTGGTGGGCTCGCCCAGAGCGGCGATCACGGGAGCGGCATCTGCGTACAGCTCCAGCTTTACGCCCTTGTAGTCAAAGGTGTAGTTCTCACCGGTGCCGGGGTCGGCGGTGCTGCCGGCGGGGGTGTTGGTGCCTGCGTTGCCGGCAGGGGCTTCACTGCCGCCGCAGGCGGCCATGGTCAGCACCATGCACAGCGCAAGAATGAGAGTCAGAATCTTTTTCATTGTTTACCTTCCTTTATTGCTTTTCTTTCTTGGTAGGTTGCCACCTTTTCTGCCCAAATATCAGACAGGTTGCTATCTTCTCTGCGGTCGGGAAGACCGCACTGCTCCTGCAGGATCTTGCCGAACCACTTTGCGGCTTTTTCCGCGCCGTAGACATTCAAGTGGAGGCCTGTATCGTAGGTGTCCGTAGACCAATCAATGCCGATCTCCTCCTGGTGATCCAGCATATTGATATACAAAAGGTCGTTCTTTTGGGCGTACTCTTCGATCTGGGCGTCCCACTCGTCCCACCACACGGGGGACAGGGCGGGGGCTTTGATCAGCACCAGCTGAGTGCCCTTTTCCTTGCAAAGCTGGGTCATTTTGTTCAGGTAGTACCAGGAGTTTGCGCCAAAGTTATAGTCGATGAGGGGGCGCTCCACATGCTCGTCCTGCAGAGGCTTTACGTCCGTCTGCATGAGATAGCCGTTGTCAGACACCACGTCTTTTTTGAAGAGGTACTTGAAATCCTGGGCTTCCAGCTCGGACCAGCGGTCGTGGTAGCGCAGCAGGGGGAAGAGGTAGCTGTATGCGCCGTCCCATGCCTTTTCGTCCTCGGTCATGGAGGCCTGGATGGAGTTCCACTTGGAAGCCGACCAGCGCATGCCGTCTAAGGTCATGCGGTTATAGGCCTCTCTTTGGGACTGCTTGCCGGTGGACTGGGGGGTGTCGTATTTCATGGACAGGACATTGAACACCATGACCTTGGGGGTCTCATAGCGGAAAGTCTCTTCCATGAGGTAGTAGGACTGCCAGATCATTTGCTGGGCGCTGCCCCGGATATAAGAGGGGATGCCGTATTCCTCCCACAAGGTGATGGGGGAGAAGTTTTCGTAGACCTCGCAGTCGCCGATGAACACCACGTCATTGGCGCCGGCGTTATCGTAATACTCGGCGATCAGCGCGCCTTCTACATGCTTGCCGGTCATGTATTTGGGCATGAGCAGCAGCTGCAGAACATAAAGGATTGCCAAACACAGAGCCAGAACGGCGGGCAAAATCAAAAATTTCTTTTTCATATGCCCTCCTTAGAACTGGTTGTAGATGAAGCTGCTGGCGTTGTAGCCCATGCCGTAGCTGCCCATCAGCAGGGTCACCACAAGTAGAGCGAACACCAGGATGTAACGAAGGGCGGGCTTGGTCCAAAGGGCTTCCCGGACGCAGCCCCGCTTTTCTTCAAAGAGGCTCACGGCAAACATCAGGGCGATGCCCCCTGCCAAAATGCCGTAATCCAGGGTGGACAGACCCAGCTGCATCATAGTGCCGTCCCACAGAATGTTCACATTCCAGGTGGTCACTAAGCTTCCCAAGCGGCGCCAGTAGTCTGAAACATTGGGGAACAGGTCCACGATGCGGATAAAGTTCATGAGAATGAACATGCGGAGCATCTCAAAGATACCGTAACCCTTGGTTTCTTTGAGTCCCGGGAAGCGGGTATGGAACTTTTCGTACAGGGGTACAAGTTCCTCCGACACCACGATGACGAAGCAGTTGAGCATGCCCCACAGAAGGAAATTGGGGGTCAGGCCGTGCCAGATGCCTGTCACCGCCCAGGTGGCGATGGAGGCCACATACACAGGCAGGCGCTTGCCGAAGTTGCCCATGGTCTTCCGGGCGGACTTGCTCAGCTTCAGCATGGGCTGGGACACGGAGATGGGGTAGAAGATATAGCTCTTCATCCATTCGCCCAAGGTGATGTGCCAGCGGCGCCAGTACTCGGCGATGTTCTTGGAGAAATAGGGGCGCACAAAGTTTTCTTCCAGCCGGATGCCCAAAGTCTGACCCAGACCGATGGCCATATCGATGCCGCCGGTAAAGTCGGCGTACAGCTGGATGGCGTAGAATACGGTCAGCAGGAAGAAGCCTGTGCCGTCAAAGGCTTTGAGCGCCACCACAGCCGCGGCAATGCGGTCGGCGATGACCAGTTTCTTGAAGTAGCCCCACAGGATCCGCTGCAGGCCGAAAGACAACTCTTTGCCGTCAAAGGCTTTGGGGGCAAACTGGGGCGCCAGCTGAGAAAACTGGCTGATAGGGCCTTGAATCAGCTGGGGGAAGAAAGACACAAAGAGCGCCAGGCGGAAGGGGTTGCGCTCTGCCTTGGCAGTGCCCCGGTGGATATCCACCACATAGCCCATACTCTGGAACAGGTAAAAAGACATACCCAAAGGCAGACCCAGGCTCAAAAAGCTAAGGCCGGTGCCCTCTGCCATGGCCCGGAAGGGGTCAATGAGCAGACCCTTGCAAAGGGCCAGCATGCCGAAGTTTAAAACCAGGCAGATGACCATAAACAGGCGGGTCTTCTTCTTGGTAGCGGCTTTGTAGGCCTTCTTTTCCTCCCGGGAGAGGGTGGCCTTGTTTTCCGCCAGGTAAGCATCCTGCTTTTTGAGGATACCCGCCATGGCCATGGTAGCGCCATAGGTGGTCAGGGTGGTAAATACCATAAACAAAAGGTACTGCACCCCGGCGAACAGGTAAAACACATAGCTTGCCAAAAGAAGGGTGATCCACCGGATGTTTTTCGGGGTCAGCCAGTAGGCAAGAATGGTTGCCGCCGCAAAAATAAGAAAGGATACGGACGTAAACTGCATAGATTACTCTTCCATCAGCCGCTCGATGAGGGCGTACAGCGCCTGGGCGGAGTTAAAGTTTTCGGGGATCAGTTCCACAGCAGGGATCTGTACATCGTACTCAGAGTCGATCTCCGCCACGATGGTGACGATGTCGAAAGAGTCCAGGATCTTATTGTCGATGAGGGCGGTTTCGGTCTCGAAGTCCACCTCGGGGTGCAGCTCCTGCAGAATGTCAAGCAATGCTTCCATAGTCAATTCTCCTTTTATTTCTTCTCGTAGAGTTTCTTTAGCAAATTACGGTCGATCTTGCCGTTGGGGGTCAGAGGCAGCTGGTCCAGCTGGCGGGTCACATTGGGGATCATGTAGCGGGGCAGCTTGCTCTTGATATAAGCGGTGAGGTCGGCGGTGGTAATATCGCCGGTATAGTAGAGGACGATCTTCTTCTTTTCACCGTCGAAGATGCAGCAGGCGCTGCGCACCTGGGGATGCATATTCACAATGACCTCGATCTCGCCCAGCTCGATGCGGTGGCCCATGTGCTTGATCTGATAGTCTTTCCGGCCGGCAAATTCCAATTCACCCCGGTCATTCAGCTTGCCCAGGTCGCCGGTGCGGTAGATCAGCTCGGGGTAAATGTTATTGAGGGGATTCTGCACGAAGGCTTCCGCGGTCTTTTCCGGGTTGCGGTAGTAACCCAGGGTCAGACGGGTGCCACGGACGCAGATCTCGCCCTGGCTTCCCACAGGGGGAACTTGGTTGTTCTCATCCAACAGGAGGATCTGGGTGTTGGCGAAAGGTCCGCCGATGGGCAGAGTCTCGTGGTCTTCAAACTCCCGGTCCACCTCGTAGTAGCAGCAGATGCCGGTGGTCTCGGTCGGTCCGTAGAGGTTAATAAACCGGGCACCCGGCAGCACGCTCTTCCAGATCTTAAACTGCTTCATGGGGAACACCTCGCTGGCAAAGGCGATGGTGCGAAGATAGAGGGGCTTCACCGTGTCGAAGGTGCGGAAGGAGGAGATCATGGTCAGGGCAGACACCACCCAGCAAAGGGTGTTGATCTTATGCTCGTTGATAAACTCCACCAGCTTAATGGGGAACATGAACAGCTGCTTGGGGATCAGAATGGTAGTAGCGCCGTATTTGAGCGTGGGCATGACCTCCTTGAGGTATGCGTCGAAGTACAAAGGCGTCTGATTGCCAAACACGGTGGTCTCGTCGAACTTCAGCACGTCACACAGGTGCTCCACATAGTCGATGACGCTGCGGTGGCAGGCCATGACGCCCTTGGGGATGCCGGTGGAGCCGGAGGTGAAGACGATATAGATGGGGTCGATGTCCAGCTGCTTGGCCCGGACGTCGGCGATAGCCGCTTCGTTGATGTCGCCGGCTACCAGCTCGTCGTAGTGGCAGATCTTACCGGGATACTCCAGTTCCTCGGCCAAGGCGCGGGTGGTATCGTCGCAAATGAGGATGCCGGGATCCAATGTCTTAATGATCAGCTCGATGCGGTGGCGGGGCATCTCGTCGTCCAGGGGGACATAGTAACAGCCGGCGTAGATAGTGCCGAAGAAGGCGGTGAGGGTGGTGGGGTGCTTGCGCATGAACACAACCACGCTGCCGCCCCGGTGGCCTAAGCTCAACAGGGAAGAGCCGATGCGCTTGGCACGGTCGGAAACTTCGGCAAAAGTTAATGTATCGGTGGCGTCGGCAAAAGCGACCTTGTCGGGACAGCGCTGTGCAGAGCCTTCCAAATATTCCAAAATATTGGTCTGCATAGTAGGACCTTCTTTCTTATTTCGTAATCAGATGCAGGTACTCCTGCTTCAGTTTGCCGCCGCAGGCCAGAACGGACTGCTGGGCCAGAACTTCCATGGCATCAATAAAGCCCGGGCCTAAGATATGGGCTCTTTTAATGAGGGACAGCTCCGTGCAGCCTAAGATGGACACTTGCGCGCCCTGGCGGGTGAGGGAGTCGGCGGCGTGGTAAAACCGGTCCATTTCCGCAGGGTAGCCGGCCTTGATGTTGTGGTAAATGAGGTGCATCACATCTTTTTGCGCTGATTCTGTGGGGACTACGGGGCAAAGGCCCTGGTTTTCCAGCGCCTTGTGCAAAAGGCGGGATCGTACTGTGCCGTCGGTGGCAAGGATGCCTACCTTCTCAATACCGTGTTCTTTCAGATGGCGCACGGTTTCCGCCACGCCGTGGACGAAAGGCGCTTGCAGGGCCGCTTCCAGCCGGGGCAGGAAATGGTGGGCGGTGATGCAGGGAATGGCCAAAACCTTCGCGCCGGCAGACAGCAGGGATCTTCCCACCGCTTCCATAGCGAACGTGGGGTCTTCCTTAGTATTGTCCAAAATGTGGGCGGTGCGGTCGGGAATATAGGGGGCGGAGGCAATCAGCATGGGCAGATGTTCCTGGTCACAGGGGGCATCGGTCATGGCGGTCACAAGCTCCATGAAATAGGCGGTGGCCATGGGCCCAAGGCCGCCGATCACGCCTAATGTTTTTCTTTCCATAGGGTCTCCTTAGCCGTAGTTAGGGCTGTCGTTTCTGCGAATGGAGTTGGCAGGCAAGGGTTCTGTGGGGGTGGCAGGGTACAGGGACTTGTCACGGTTGAAGGCGTTGCGCACCGCGGGATTCGTGTTAAAGGTGTCCAGCCGCTCGTCGGTGACAAGGCACAGCACCTGAGACCACACGTTATCCATGTGATAGTAATTCTCGCCGCCGTCGATGGAAACGAGCAGCCAGAAGTGGGTGTTTTCGGAGGGGTCGACCTTGACTCTTTCCACGTCGATGGTGGGGATGCCCAGGCGCTGCAAAAACAGCTTGTTCAGAGCAAAGTAGCCGAAGCAGTCGCCCTTGCGGGTGGTCATCTGGGTGTAAGCGCCCTGGAGCCAGTCAGACTTGTCGGTATTGCCGCCGTACTGGTTGTTTCGCATGACCCACTTGTACACAGCTTCCACCTTTTCCAGGGTGGACATGTCGTCGGTAATGAATTTCTTCAGCAGGTTGTCGGCCATTTCATAAATGACCTGGGGCTCCACATAGGCCGCGGTCTTTTCGTAGACACGGACGGTGGCGTCCTGGGAAATGGTGTTGCCGGCGCTGTCGGTGGCGGTGTAGGTGACGGTGTAGGTGCCGGGGACAGCCAGGTTTACCTTGGAGGTGTCCACGGAGAAGGTGGCATCGGGATCTTCCCCGTCCTGAACGGTGATGCCGTTGCGATAGGAAATGGTGCCGCCCTCATAGGCCTCCAGGATCCGGGGCACGCCCAGAAGCACAGGGGGGTTGGGGTCGGCTTTTTTAGTCATGGTGGCAGTGAGTTTGGTCTCGTTGCCGCCCAAGTCTGTCAGAAGAAGCTCCACCTTCTGGGTGTCCTTATCCTTCTGGGGGGCTTTGGCGAAGGTGACGGTAACTTCCGTCACATCGTCAATGGAGGCAATGAAGTCCTCGGCTTTCACCAGGTCCAGGTTGTACACGTCCATGTCCTTGGTGGTGGCCTTGGGGGCGACGGTGTCCTCCACCACCAGGTTGGCGGTCTCGGTCTTGCCGCTCACCTGCAGCTGCACCTCATAGGTGCCGGGCACGGCGGTGTTGATGGAGGAGAGGTCGGACAGGAGCTTTGCCTCGGCGGCTTCTGCCCGCTCTGTGGCGGGGAAGAAGTCCGTGACCACCGGCAGGGCGCTGCCGGCCTCGATATGAAGGGTGCTCTTGTGGGACACGGTGACACTGTCGATCACAGCATAGAGCACCAAAACCACTAAGATCACAGACAGGATCTTGATGGTGTCGATCAGTTTTGCTTTTTGGGATCTTCTCTTTTTCTGGGCCATAAGAAACACCTCGGTATCAGGAATACGGGGCAAAAAACGCGCCCCGGAAAAAAGTCATAAAAATACGCATAAATTATACTCCCAAATAGCCAATAAATCAAGGTATATCTGCAAAAAAACCAGAATTTGGACGGGGATGCCCCCGCCGGCACTTCGGGACTACACATGGTCAGTTCCGTCAGCACTCCTGACTGCGCCCGATTCGATACATTGGGATAAAAAAATATCCCTGACATCCACAGCAGTAACGATACCCAGCGGATCAGGGAGACGGAAGATTATAAAAAAGATCAAGCAAAATAGAAATAACCCCCGAGCAGTCACCTCATCACTGTGACCGTCGGGGGTTACTTCTGTGAACTCTTAGTATCTAACATCATTGGTTAACCTCGCTTTCTGCAATTTAGACGCGGCTTCCATTCGTTTTGTGATGAATTACTTCCGTTAGGAATTCCTTGTTGTTTACACTTCTTTTGGTTGTATATGATCGGAAGATTTTAGGAGGAAGTCCGTCTTTCGGTTCTTTTTCTCATTAGAACCTAAGGTGTATCAGATCATTGGTATCACCTCTTTGTGTCTATATAATAACACGCATTTTTGCAAGTTGCAAGACGGAATATTTCATAAATACAACATACCCGTTTCGTGCAATATGCAGAAAGTTTCGCTTTCTGCCCAAAACCCGTTGACAGGAAAGCGGTCATTGTGATATGTTGAATGTGTTGGGGCACTCCGCAAGGAGTGCCCCGTTTTTCTTTATCATTATTGTTCGCGGAAAGTGATAGTGCCGGTTTCGGGATCCATGGCGTCCACAATGGCCAAAGACTCCAGCTGGTAGCCCAGGTTGCGGATCACACGGCCGCCGAACTGGAAGCCCTTTTCGATCACGATGCCCAGACCCTCCACCGTGGCGCCGGCGGCGTCGGCAATGGAGATAAGACCCAAAAGGGCGCAGCCGTTGGCAAGGAAATCGTCGATAATGAGCAGATGGTCATCGGCATGGAGAAACTGCTTGGACACCACCACCTGGTTTTTGTTTTTGTGAGTAAAGGATTCCACCTCGGCAACAAACACATCACCGGCGATGTTGATGGACTTGGATTTCTTGGCGAATACCATGGGCACGCCAAACTCCCTGGCAACGAAGGCGGCAATGCCGATGCCGGAGGCCTCGATGGTCATGACCTTGGTGATGTGTTTATCCCCGAAGCGGCGCTTGAACTCCTTGCCGATCTGCTCCATTAAGGAGATGTCCATCTGGTGGTTGAGAAAGCTGTCCACCTTCAAAACGTTGCCGGGCTTCACCACGCCGTCTTTTACGATTCTCTCTTCCAAAAAGTTCATAGCCTGCCTCCGTCGAAAAATAGAGTTTTCTGTATTATAACACACCCAAATCAAAATGGAAGAGGAAAATTAAAAAATGCGGGCGGCCACAGACCGCCCGGCAGGGTTTTACGGAAGGATCATATCGATGCCCTTTTGCAATGTGGCGGCGTTGATGGCGCCGGTGGCCTGCGCCACAATATTGCCGGGGGCGTCGATAAAGAAAGTTGTGGGCAGGGAGTAGACGCCATAGGCCATGGAGGCGTCGAAGGCGGTGTCGAAGAACACCGGGAAGGTGTACTCCCGCGTGGCAATAAATGCGGTGGCGGTATCCACGGTTTCCCGGCTGCCGTCGGTGGAATTGACCATCATAAACTGCACCCGATCACCCAATTCCTTAAATTTTTCCTGGAAATCGGGCATTTCGCTCTGGCAAGGACCGCACCAGCTTGCCCAGAAGTTCAAAACCACAGGCTTGCCCTTAAAGTCGGAAAGCTTGACCGCATTGCCGTCTTGGGTGTACACGGTGAAATCCGGGGCGGCTACGGTCTGGGCCGGGTCGGTGGGGTCGGTGGCCAGTTGGGCGGGGGTGTTTTCCCGGGAGAGCCGGTGGTAGAGAAAGTACGCGCCGGTGAGTGTCAGCGCAAAGGCCAGCAGGAAGACAAGCAGTGCAACAGGTTTTTTCATAGGCGTTACCTCAGCTCAGCAGGCTCAGCAGACGGCCCAAAGCGCCGGTGGCCATGAGCACACCGATGAACACCAGCAGACCGCCGCTTACGGCGTTAATGATACGGTAATGTTTCTTGATAAAATCAAAGGCGGATTTCAGGTAATCGATCAGCAGGGCGCTGAAAACAAAGGGGATGCCAAGTCCCAAAGAGTAGGCAAGGAGCATCAGCATACCCTCCACCACATGGCCCTGCTGGGAGGCAAGTGCCAGGGCAGAGCCTAAAAACGCGCCCACACAGGGCGTCCAGCCCAGGGAGAAGACGATACCGAACAGCAAGGCAGAGAAAAAGCCCATATTCTGCTTATTCACAGACCCTCTCGCGCCCCGAAACAGGGGGATATTGAAAATACCCAAAAAGTTCAGTCCGAAGACGATCACCAAAAGGCCGGAGACGATATTGACCGCCTTTTGGTAGGTTTTGAGAAAACTGCCCAAGGTGCCGGCCAGGGCGCCCATGGCCATAAATACCAAAGTAAAGCCCAGCACGAAGCCAAAGGCGTTTGCAAGCGTTCTGCCGGTCTTTCGTTCTCCGCCGCCGGCAAAGTAGGAAATATAGATGGGCAGCATAGGCAGAAGACAGGGGGAAATAAACGTGATGATGCCCTCCAAAAAGGAAATGGCGTATTGCACGGTATCACATCCTTTGCGTTTTTTTACAGTATACCCAAAGGGAACGTTTCTTTCTGTGATGATATCACGAAACAGAAAAAGGAGAGCCAAGGGCGACCGCCCAGCTCTCCTTTTTATTCGTTACGCAGGATTGGGGTCGGGGATCTGCTCTTCCTCTTCCTCCACCTCGGGAATCACAGGGACCGATTCTGTAGGGGTGGTCGCAGTCGTGCCCTGGTAGTCGCCCCGCTGAGCCTGGGCGATCACGTCCGCAGGCAGCTTGGCGTAGAAGTCGTGGTTGAGGATGTTGGAGGCGATGGTGAAGCGGTTCTTCACCAGCTGGATGTAGCTGTCCAGGTAGCCGTCCGGCATCTCCCAGCTCTCGTCCAGCTTAAAGACCTTTTCCGTACGGCTGTTGTAGATGATCTTGTCGGTGACGAAGCTCTGGTTGGTCATAATGGCAAGACCCGGCGCATCGGAGAAGATATCCGTGCCGGAGTACAGGCGGGAATCGTAATGAAAGCCGAAGAGGTTGAGAAGGGTAGGCAGGACATCCTGCTGAGAGCAGGGCTTATCTACCTTTACGGTCTCCATTTCGCTGTTCCAGATGAACAGGTCGCTCTTGTAGCGCTCCAGGCCGCCGTACTGGATCTTGTGGCCCAGCATATTGGCGTAGGAGGAGTCGGTAAGACCGTAGGGATAATGGTCGGTGGTGAGAACGATGACGGTCTTTTCTAGTTTGCCGGCATCCTTCAGAGCATTGATCAGGAATTCCAAAGCTCTGTCCAGCTCGATGTTACAGGCGATGTATGCCTTGCCGGAGTCCTTGAAATCCAGATCCTGGACCAGATCCTGGTTTTTCTCCACCATAGAGTTGTAGCCGCCGAACCGGTAGTTGTGGTGGCCGCTGACGGTCATGTAGTAGGTGTGGAAACGCTCGTCGTTGATGTACTCGCCCACGGTGTTTTCCATCATGATCAGGTCGGATTCCGGCCAGCCCTTCAGACCGCCGATCTCCTTCTTGCCCTTAAAGACAGAGTAGCCGATGTTGGGATGGGTCTCCCGGCGCTTGTAGTAGGTGGCGGTGTGGTCGTGGTAGGCCCGGGAGGTGACGCCCTGGGCGTTGAAGAAGTTGGCAATGTTCATGTTCATGGTGTTGCGGATGGAGTACACGAAACTGCCGTTGCTCTTGGGCTTGGAGGTATCGGGGAACAGACCGGTGAGGTTGGTATATTCGCCGTTGGTGGTGTTGGAGGGGTAGGTGGTCCAGTAGTTGGTGAAGTCAAAACCACTCTGGGACATCATGTACAGCGTGGGGGTCAGCTCCGGGTGGATGGCCATGGGAGAGAAGGACTCGGCGGTGATGAGGATCAGGTTATAATCCTTGAACATGCCGGTGTACTGATTCTTCTTGGTAGGCTCCAGGCCGTCCAGGTACTGCAGGACCTTCTTGACGGTCTTGCCCTTTGTGGTCTCTACCATGGCGCCAAAGTCCAGACCCTCGATCACATTGTAGGGGTTCTGATCGGTCTCGGGTGTTGTTGTCTGCTCGCCCTCCACGGGGATCTCCACATCCACGGGGACTTCCTCTTCCATGTTGGTCTCAAGGTTCAGACCGCCGAACATGAAGTATTTCAGATCCAGCGCGGTGGTAGTCAGCATGCCCAGCTTTTCCATGGACAGATCCAACACCCAGTTGTTGTGGAAATTGGCGTAGGCGGAGTGGGCGCTGGTGCCGCCCAAAGGCAGAGACACCATCACCACCACAAACACCAAAACGGCGCCGATAAACTGGAAGACGCTGCGGGGAATGTGGCGCTGGGTCACAGGCCGAATGTACTTGTGCAGCAGGGGGAGGACGATCACCGGCAGGAAGGTGAAAATAATGGGGATCATGCATTCCCAGATCGCCAGAAGGATGGCTTTGAAGAAGTTGGTCAGCACATCGCCGCCCATGCCCAAAAGGGACAGGGACAGGAAAGACTGAAAAGAGTGGAAATACACGATCTGCACGCAGAACCAAAGCGCGGCTACGGAAAGAAACACATACCGCAGGATGCGGGCGGCCTTTTCCGGCACCAGGTTGCAGATCTCGCCCAAAACCAAGCCCACAGGGATGGCAAAGAGCACGGGAAATACAGCGGAAATGTTGCTAAATTCCCTAATATGGAACACCAGCTCCATGTACATCAGCGATAATACTAAGTAAGCGGGTGAGAACCAGAAGGTGTTTTTTACCTTCCGGGTACGGTGCTTGTGAGTCTCTTCCACGACGGACCTCCATAAACGCAATAATAATACATTCTATCATTATCGTTTGTAAAAAACAAGAGCGAAAAAGGAAGAAAAAGCGAATTTTTTGTAAAGAGAAGCAAAGGAAGAGCCTCTCCAAACGGAGAGGCTTTTGTATTACAGATAATTCTTCAAAACCTCGAAAATGCGGTCGGACATGGCTTGCATACCCAAATCGCCGGGGTGGTTGGCAACGCCCTTGTGCTCAAAGAGGCCGATGGCCTTCATTTCGTCCTTTTCGCCCAGGTTGCCCAGCTCCACCAGAGGCACGTTCATTTCACGGGCCAGCTGGCGAATGGCTTCGTCACCGGGGTGACGCCAGAAGCCGGTGGTGAGGACCACTTGCGTGCCTTCCTTGCACAGCTTGCTGATGAGTAGCTTGCTTTCCGCTTTGAAGACCTCTGGGTCAAAGTCTGCCTTGGGGCAGTTCTCGATGTAGCGCATCACCAAAATATCCGGGCGGAATTTCATGGCGTTTTCGTAGCGGGGGAAGAACTCTCGGCCTGCCTTGTAGTTACATTCCCAAGCGGCTACCTGGCAGATGCAGAATGCGGGGTCAGAGGTTGCGCCTTCGATGGCGCGCATCAGGCAGTGGACATAGTCTTTGTCCGCGGAGGAGGCGGCCATGCCCCACTCGCCGTGCCAACCAATGTCGGGCTTGATGCCGTGGAGGGTCATGGAGTTGCCCATGAACATCACCCGCTTGCCCTGACCCCGGGAATTAAAAAAACGCACAGCACCGGAGTCTTCCAGCTGCACCGTGGCGTCCACGGTGTTTTTGTCCATTTGGGAAAAGCTGTTGGTGAAGGTGATATTTCTGGTAAATTCGTTGGCGTTGTAATTCACATCGTCCAGATTTTCCAGAAGCTTTCCGTTCCAGTAGATGTCCTCTACCAAAATATTTTCCACAAGGCTGTCCCGGTCATAGCCTCTGAAGATGATTTTCGGCTGCTGACGGCTGTACAGACGGATATTCTGGAACTTGAAGTCATGGCACTTGCCGCGACCCTTGCCGCCTACGGAGTATTCGGGGTGATTGTCAACGGAGACCTTCAACAGGGTGGGGGCGTAATCGGGATCCAGATTTTCGTATACCTGGGCGTCGGCCGTCTGGATCATGGGCTTGGGCACCACATCTTCGTATTCCACATTGATGTTGCGGTAAGTCACATGGAAAATGTCAGCATAGTCCACGTTGGCGCAATCCAATGCCGTACCCATGGCGTGGATCACATCGCAATCTTCAAAGACGATGTTGTAGATCTTTTCCGCTCTGGTTTCTGCGCCGATCTCCAGACCCTTGTTCCAGTCGTTCCAAAGGACACAGTTGCGGACCAGAACGTTCTTGAATTCCTCGTAAACCTCACCGTTGCGGTGGGTGGCTTCATAAACTGCCTGGTTTACATCGCCATCGTAGAAGCAGTCCATACCTTTCACACACAGGCAGTCGTCAAAGGTGCGGAGGAAGCAGTTTTCGATCAGCACATCCTCGCAGTTGTGCATATCGATGCCGTCGGAGTTATAACGCCAGTTGCCGATAAGCTTCACATCGTTAATGTGCAAGTTACGGCAGCAGCGGGGGTGGATGTTATAGGCCAGGGAGTCCCGGACGGTGATACCGTCGATCTCAATATTGGTGCAGTACTCCAACTGGATGGGGCGGGTGCGGGTCGCATTCCGAACAGCCGCGTCGGTCTGCTCCTGATGTACCTCAAAGAAGACGGTCTCTTTCTTGCGGGTGTTGTCGATGATACCGCGGCCTAAAATCTTAATATTGTCGCAGTCGATGGCGTGGATGTGGGCGTGGAGCACGCAGCCTTCGTCTAAGAAGATGGTCTGATTGCTCTTCATTTCGATCGTGTCAGCCGTATGCTCGCCGGGACCGAAGTAGAGAACATTCTCGTCGTGAATATCAACGCCGTAGTCCTTCATGGGGTCGGCAAAGATATGCAGCGCCTTGTTGCGGCCGAACGGCTCCACGGTACAGAAGCACGCGCCGGGGAGGGTAAAGGTGATCTTGCCGTCCTTGAACTGAGGCTGAATACCCAAAGATTGGGGACGGATCACTACTTTTTCTTCGTCAAAGGGGATGTTGGGGGTGACCTCCACGGTGAGTGCTTCATCGGTGGCGAGGCTCAGGAAATTCACCAGCTCGGTCTGGCTGATGTCTCTTTGGTAGCCGGGCCAGCGGCGGTTAAAGGGGATAGCGGACACTCTTGCGGAGTTCAGTTCAGCCGCTACACCGTTGATCTTTACGGTATAGTCGGTGCAAAGAAGCTCGGTTTGGGTAACGGGATAGACACGATAGGACATCTCGATCCCCTCCTTAAAACAAATTTTTTTCATGATACCACACAAAAAAGAAAAATGCCAGTAGGGATACAAGGTTTTTCCATGTTTTTCTTCTATTGCCAAGGGCGGGGGAACATGATATGATGGGAAAAATAAAGAGAGAGGAAGTTTTCTATGCTGGTTTCTATGAAACAAATGCTGTGTGACGCAAGAAAGAATCACTATGCCATCCCTGCCTTTGATGTGAGCAATTATGAGATGATGCGCTGTGTGTTGGAAACCTGTGAGGAGGAACGGTCTCCGGCGATCCTCATGGGCCTGAGTGTGGACCTTGCCGACCGGGGTATGGAGCTGCTTCACGGCATGGCCAAGGCGGCGTCCGACTGTTTTGACATCCCCGTATGTATGCACTTTGACCATGCCACCGACATCGAATGGATCAAAAGAGCCTGCGATTTGGGCTTTAGCTCCGTGATGTTCGACGGCTCCGTGCTGCCCTTTGAAGAAAACGCGGAAAAGACCGCCCAGGTGACGGAATACGCCCACGCAAGGGGTATCAGCGTGGAAGCGGAATTGGGCCATGTGGGCAACGGCAGCATCGGCGGCCTTGGGGAGACGGGGGTGGACACCGACCCCGGCGAGAGCCTGACCGTGGCATCCGAGGTGGCAAAATTCGTAGAAATTACCGATGTGGATGCCCTGGCGGTTGCCATCGGCACTGCCCACGGCGTTTACAAGAAGACTCCCAGCCTGCGCATCGACCGGCTGGATGAGATCGCGGCGGTGTGCGACCGGCCTTTGGTACTCCACGGCGGCAGCGGCACGCCGGTAGAGCAGGTGCAAAACGCCATCCGCCACGGCATCACCAAGATCAATATTTATCATGATGTGGTGGCAGCCATGAACCGTGGCATCAAACAGAAGACGGACAATTTGGAAAATATCACCACTTGGCCCATCTACCTCTTTGAGGATGCCCAAAAGGGAATGAAAGAGGTCATTCGGCAGAAAATCAGAACATTTGGCAGCAACAACCGCATATAAATAAGGGGCGACCAACGGTCGCCCCTTTTGTTATTGCACTGCGCCGTTGGCAAGGGAGGCTACCAGATTGTGCATTTCCCGCTCGGAGCGGACGTTGTGGGCCTTGTCTAAAATCTCCTGCTTTTGGGCGTCGGTCAGGTGGGCGTAGCGGGTCATGGCGGCGGTGTTTTGCGCCAAAGCCATGCCGAAGCCAATGGGAACTTTGTAGAAATCCACAGTTGTTTCTCCTTTCATCAATGGGGACGGATTGCCACGTCGCTTTGCTCCTCGCAATGACAGAGGTGGTCGGTAGATGCTGTGGCTATCCAAAACCGTGTCATTCCGAGCCTGCGTCAGCAGGCGTGGGAATCCGTTTTCTTTATGCTGCCGCGTCTAACATATTCTCGATAAATATCCCATAACCCGTTGTGGGGTCGTTGACCAGGACGTGTGTTACCGCGCCCACCAGTTTGCCGTCCTGGATGATGGGCGAGCCGGACATGCCCTGGACGATGCCGCCGGTGGCGTTTAAAAGGGTATCGTCGGTGATTTTTATGAGAAGGTTGCGGGTGCGATCGCTGCTTTCGGGATAGATCTTTAAAATTTCCGCAGAATATTCTCCTAAGGCGGTACCGTCCACGGTGCAGCGGATGGTGGCAGAACCCACGCCCACATCCTTGCTTTTTGCCGTGGGGATGGCTTGGGCCTGAGAACAAACTGTGTCACCGAACACGCCCCGGGGAGTGTTTTTGGAGAGACTTCCCAAGGGCTTGGTGTCGGTGACGGCACCCATCAGCTGGCCGGGGTCGCCGGCTTTGCCCTTTTTCACCGACAGCACCGAGGCGGGGAACACATCTCCGGTCTCCATGGACAAAAGCTTCCCGTCCGGGTGGCTGACACCGTGGCCCAGCGCGCCGAAGGTGCCGCTTTCCGGATCGTAATAGGTCACGGTGCCCACGCCGGTGATGCCCTGCTTCAGATACACACCCAGCTTGGGACCCTGCTCCGTTTGGGCGGGGCTGAAGCAAAGCTTCTTGGCTTTGCCGTTTCGCAGGATGCTGACCTCCGCCACCTCACATCCCTGGAGGGCGGTTTTTACATCCTGGGAGCTTTTGACAGGTTTGCCATTGATGCCCACCAGCCGGTCGCCTATCTTTAATCCGGCGGCTTTTGCGGCCTGCCCCAAGGTGTCATCAATGGCCGCTACGGATATGGTGTCGTCTTGCAGATGCAGTCCTACGCATTGTCCGCCGGGTATTAAATAAGATGCGGCGCTTGCGGGAACAATAACGCAAAACAGTAATAGAAAAGCACAGAGAATACTGCCAATTTTTCTCATTTTTTCATCCTCCCCCGTGATTTTTTGCCTGCCCTCTTAATATGCCAAACCACAGGTTTCGTAACCTTTGTAAAAGTCGAGAAAAATGTAAGAAAATGGATAAAGCATGGGTGTCAGCGGCAACGCGTCGTTGGGGATTCTTCACGTTGTTGTGATGACAGCACAAATCACAGAATATTCCTATCAACCTATTGACATGCTAGGTAGTAGATGGTATATTACCCATAGAATTAGTAGGTAATAAGAAAGGAGAATGTTACCATGCGTGTTTATGCAGATAACGCGGCAACCACCAACACCAGCCGTTTGGCGGTAGAGGCCATGCTGCCGTATTTTGATAAAGTGTTCGGCAACCCCTCCAGCTTGCACTCTGTGGGCCAGGAGGCCAAGGAGGTGCTGGACCAGGCCCGGCAGACCGTGGCCGATTGCCTGGGCTGCGATGCCAGAGAGATCTATTTCACCTCCGGCGGCAGCGAGGCAGACAACCAGGCCATCCTGTCCGCGGCTGCCTTGGGCGCGAGAAAGGGCAAAAAGCATATTATTTCCACCGCCTTTGAGCATCACGCCGTGCTGCATACTTTGCAGAAACTGGAAAACCTGGGCTATGAGGTGACCCTTCTGGACGTTTCCCAGGGCCACAACATCACCGCCCAGCAAGTCAAAGACGCCATCCGGGAGGATACCTGCCTGGTCACCGTGATGTACGCTAACAATGAGATCGGCTCTGTGCTGCCCATCGCGGAGATCGGCGCGGTGTGTAAGGAGGCCGGCGTGCTGTTCCATACCGACGCGGTTCAGGCGGCGGGTCATTTGCACATCCATGTAAAAGAGCAGAATATCGATATGCTCAGCCTGTCCGGCCACAAGTTCCACGGCCCCAAGGGCGTGGGCGCCCTGTACTGCCGCCGGGGCTTGGCGCTTAGCAACCTCATTGAGGGCGGCGCCCAGGAGCGGGGCAAGCGCGCGGGCACCGAGAATATTCCCGGCATCGTGGGCATGGCAGCGGCCCTGAAGGATGCCTGTGACCACTTGGACGAGAACTATGAGAAGGTGGCAAAAATGCGCGACCGGCTGATCGAGGGCCTTTCCAAGATCCCCCACAGCGCCCTGAACGGCGGCCCCCAGAACCGCCTGCCCGGCAATGTGAGCTTCTGCTTCGAGGGTATCGAGGGCGAGAGCCTGCTTCTGTATCTGGATGCCAAGGGCGTGTGCGCCTCCTCCGGCTCTGCCTGTACCTCCGGCAGCCTGGACCCCAGCCATGTGCTTTTGGCCATCGGCAGAGTCCACGACGTTGCCCACGGCTCTTTGCGCCTGAGCCTTTCTCACTATAACACCGAAGAAGAGGTGGACCACATTCTGGAGGTCGTGCCCCAGGTGGTGCAGCTGCTGCGGAACATGAGCCCCGTTTGGAGAGATCTCCAAAACGGCGCAAGAGAATATATTTTGTAAGGAGATAAGATTATGGCACTTTACAGTGAAGTTGTTATGGACCACTTTATGAATCCCCGGAATGTGGGCGTCATTGAAGACGCCGACGGCGTGGGTCAGGTGGGCAACGCCAAGTGCGGCGATATTATGAAGATCTATCTGAAGATCGACGGCGACATCATCACCGATGTGAAATTTGAGACCTTTGGATGCGGCAGCGCCATTGCTTCTTCCTCCATGGCTACTCAGATGATCAAGGGTAAGTCCATCCAGAACGCCATGGAGCTGACCAACAAGGCCGTTGCCGAGGCCCTGTCCGGCCTGCCTGCCCACAAGATGCACTGCTCTGTGCTGGCAGAGGAGGCCATTAAGTCCGCTCTGAGGGACTACTACGATAAGAACAACATCCCCTACGACAAGAGCCAGTTCCCCGACTGCGAGAATTGTGCTCACTGCCACGAATGATTGTCTCTACAAAGGGCAGATATGCCCTTAGGGTGATGGTGTATTTCGTGCTCCACGGCGAGGATAAGTACATTCCTCTAAAGGAGATCGCCGAGGCCGAAGGCATCAGCCAAAAGTATTTGGAGTCTATTATGACCACCCTTTCTAAAGCCGGCTTTGTGGACGCCGTCCACGGCAAGGGCGGCGGCTATCGCCTCAACCGCAAGCCGGAGGAGTATACCGTGGGCAGCATCTTAAAGCTCACCGAGGGCAGCCTGAATACGGTCAGCTGCACCACCCAGGGGCCGAACGCCTGTAACCGGGCCACCTGCTGTCACACCCTGCCCATGTGGGAGCGGCTGGATGCCATGGTAAACGATTTCTTCGAGGGGATCACCCTTAAAGATTTGCTCCAAGACACAAAAAAAGACTGACCCAATGGGTCAGTCTTTCTTTTTTTATTCTTCCGGGGGCAGCTGGGGGTATGCCGGGGTGGTGGCGGCGGTGAGAAGATCCTCATAGAACACGGCGTAGCTGACCTGCACATAGGCCAGGTACTTGCCGTCCAGCCAAAGAAGGATCAGACAGTACACGGCGGTGGCGATGAGATACCACAAATCGCTGACCCAAAGACCCAAGACCGTCACGGCGGCGAAGGGGAGAAACTGCAGCAGGTAGTACCACCAGAAGCTAAGGTCCAGACGGAACAGGGCTTTGCAGTTGCCCTTCATCAGCCGAAGGCTTTGCAAAGTTGCCTTCACGGCGCCAACAGGGGCTTCCTCCATGACCCGGAAGCTGCCAAGGCGCAGGCGGTAGCTGACGGGGATATAGGCGGCGATGAACAGCGCCGCGGCAATGATATAAGCAGGGGCCATAGCCTCCATCATTTGAGAAAGCTGGGCATCGGTGAGGTTGCCGGCCAAGATGGCGGGGTCTTCCATAAAGCCTGCCATCAGCTCCATGGCCCTTTCGCTGCCGGGCAGGAAGGTGAAGACTACCGTGGCCACCTGCAGGGCAAGATAGCCAAGGCACAGGAAAATGAGACTTTGCAGCAAGGTGTGGCGCAGAAGCAACGCCCAGCGCTTGGGGCCTGCCAGCAGGGTCTTGGGACAGACGGGCTTTTCCCGGGTCACAAGGATAGTGCCGTGGACAAAGCCCATGAACAAAAGGGGTGTGGCGATGCGCACCGCAAAAGAAAGCACGGTGCTGACGGTCTCCATCACAGCTCGGGTGCCGAGGCCGGAAAGACCGCCGGTATTTTCCATCATAAGATTCACGGCGTAGCTGAAAAGCATGCTCAAAAAGCTGCCGCCCAAGGTGATGGCGGCGTAGAGCAGCGCCAATCTTTGGGGAGGATATGCCGCCGTAGCCATGCGAAGGCGGGCGGTGTTTTTTATCTGCACAGGGGTCATAGGGTGGTCTCCTTTTCGTAGTGTGACCATCATACCACGCATTTTCTTTTCCTGCAAGAGGTTTCTGACAGGCGGGAAACGACTTGATTTTCCTAGGGTTTTATGATATAATAACCCCAAATGCGCGAAAGGAGGCAGTGTAGATATGGCAAGGAAGATTTTCCTTGTGATTCTGGCGGTATTTTTGCTGCTGGGCGCGTTGCCTGTGCGAGGGTTTGCCCAGGAAGTAACCGCGCCCGCTCAGACAGAACCCACACAAGCTGCCCCGCCTCAGACCGAGCCGGCGGAGACGACCCCGCCGCAGACGGAAGCGCCGCCCCAGACAGAGCCTGTCCCCGGCACCCAGACTCCGGCGGAGAATGTGCCGGTAGATAGTGCGGAAGGCCTGGCTCTGCGACAAGCGGCAAAGGATGCCTATGTGAAGACCCAACAGTCCACCGGTATGGTATCCCTCAACGGATACTGCGGCAGAATGGTCAGCCACCAGCTGGTACATATGGGTATCAATACCGGTCTTGTAACCAACCACGGTAAAAAACAGTACGATATGTACGCCAATATGCGCCGCACCTCCGGCGGCAAATATGTAAACACATACCCTGTGGCGGACTATACCTTGGAAGAGGCCCTCAATGCCATCAGCCAAAACGGCACCAAGCCGGTGTACAACATTCTGGTGGGCTTTGAGTGGACAAACACCAAAGCCGGCGGCAAGTACGGCCATGCCTGTGTCATCTCCGGCATTTTGGATGGCAAAGTCTACTTTATGGAAAGCTTTGACACCAAATTCGCCCCCGAGGGCGAGGTGAATGTGTGCACGATCCAGGAGTTTGCGAAACTCTACGGCTCCTGGACACAGTTTGAGGGTGTGATCCACTTTGCCGACAGCTATGTGGAAAGCTGCAAGCATTACGGCACAGACCTGTTTGTTAGAGCCCGGTTTGACATGCTCATGCGCAGCGCCCCTGCCCTGGTGGGCGATGAGGGGTGCAAGACCTTGCGGAAGGTGTCCGCGGGAGAACAGCTCCGGGTCATCGAAGTGGTGGAGAATCCCCAGAGGGAGCGCTACTACCTGGTGAAAGAGAAGGGCCGTGTGGGCTATATCGTGGCCCAGGCCGCGGTATTGGAACGCACCAACGCAGAGGACATCACCATCCGCAACCTGAAGCTGAAGAAGTCCATCAAGGCAGGCACTAAGGAGGCGCTCTCCGGCGCCATCTATGCGGAAAACGGGCTGGTGGGCGCTGTGGAAGCGGTGATTTTGGACGCGGTGGGCAAGGAAGTTGCCCGGAAGCGGGAGATCACCGACAGCAAGAAAGTCGTCCTGTCGGAGTTTGCCAAAGGATGGGGCTTTAAAAACCTGACGGAGGGTCAGTATACGGTCACCGTCAGCGCCGAGACAGCTTCCGCTTATGTGCGGGAGGATCAGCTGGATTACAGCTACGAAACGGTGTTGCTGGCGGAAAAGATCCTGTGGGTAGGCAAGCAGGGGCAGTCACCGGAGAGCAAGGCCGTTTCGGAAGAGGTCAAGGACGGCTGGTACTTGGAAAAGGGCGTGTGGCACTGCTATGAAAACGGCCAGCCCCGCACCGGCTGGTACGATTACCGGGGCATGCGCTACTATTTGAAAGACAGTGGCAAGGTCACCACGGGCAAGGCCAAGATCGAAGGAATCGAGTACTATTTCACCGATACCGGCATTCTGCACACCGGATGGCTGCGGTCCAATTCGGGTATGCGCTACTACAGCGCCCAGGGCGGCTATCTTACCGGCTGGCAGGAGATCGACAACGGTAAGTTCTACTTTAGCAGCAAGGGCTACCTGCAGACGAAAGGCACCCGCACCGACGGAGATGTGAAGTATAAATTCCGCAGTGACGGCAGAGCCGTTGCCACAACATAAAAAAAGAGAACCTCTTGGGAAAATCCCAAGAGGTTCTTTTTTGTTAGTTCAGTTCGTAGCGCCGGGGGATCAGCTTGGCCCGCATGAGGGCGTACACAATGGTGGGAATCAGCACCAGCTGGATCACAATGCCGGGAATGCCGCTGACTAAAGAGGTGGTGACCCAGGCAAAGACCGGTGTGCCGGGGGCTAAGATCCAGGCCTTGGCAAGACCGGCGATCACACGGCCGGCAATCATGGCAACCACCTGGCAGATGTACAGGTCTAAGTATGTATTCTTGGTGCGCAC
Organism: Faecousia sp.; assembly: GCA_045601475.1. GTDB lineage: Bacteria > Bacillota > Clostridia > Oscillospirales > Oscillospiraceae > Faecousia. The sequence goes on along the minus strand of JAZRZT010000096.1, from coordinate 274 downwards.
GAAGCACAGCATAGCGCCGGCTACACCGCCGTAGGCGGCGCACTCGATCATCATGGAAGGCAGCATGGCCGCGGGGGGCATGCCGGTGATGAGGCTGGACAGCAGGGGTCCCAACAGGCCGCACAAAAAGCCGTAGGGCCAGGAGCACACAAGGCCGCACAGCAGCACCGGGATGTGCATGGGCAAAATCACCTGACCGGCGTTGGGGATGGAGTGGAATGCGATGGGCAGCACCACGCACAGGGCCACACAGGCGGCGGCCAGCACCAGGCGC
>JAZRZT010000095.1:0-7123 GCA_045601475.1 Faecousia sp. | reverse complement strand
GGGTGCTTTTTTGGTATTTGACGGGTTTTGGCTGGGGTGGTATACTATAAAAAACAAAGGGGGTGTCGAGATGCGGGCGGACTGTCATATGCACATGGTATTAGACGGCGAAAACTGGCGGTCATCCATCGCCCGGGGCATCGACGACACCTTTATCCACAAGGTGCTGGACGGCTATGCCCAAGATGGCTACACCTATCTCCGGGACGGCGGCGACCGCTTTGGAGTATCAAAACGGGCGAGAGAACTGGCGAAAGAAAAGGGAATCGTGTACCGCACCCCCTACGCACCGCTGTGTAAGCAAGGTCACTACGGCGCGTTCATCGGCACGGCGTGGGAGGATCTTATATGCTATGCCCGCTTGGTGGTCAGCCACCGGGAGCAAGGGGCGGACTTTATCAAGATCATGATCTCCGGGCTCATGGACTTTGACCGATACGGCGTACTGACAGAAGCGCCCCTGGCACCCGGGGAAATTAAGGAACTCATCCACATCGCCCACCAGGAGGGCATGGCGGTGATGGCCCACTGCAACGGCGCACGTACCGCCCAGGCGGCGGCGGAGGGCGGCGTCGACAGCATCGAACATGGGGCGTACTTAGACCAAGAAGCCCTTTGGGCTATGAAGGAAATGGGCGTCATCTGGGTACCTACACTCAGCACCATCGGCAATCTTTTGGGCAAGGGCCGTTTTGACGACGGCGCTGTGGCAAAGATCTTGGAAAGCGCCCTTGCAAATGTTTCCGGGTATCACGAAATGGGCGGCATGATCGCCCCCGGCACCGATGCCGGCGCCTGGGCAGTGCCCCATAATGCCCATACGGAAGAATACTGGCTGGCGCAGGCCGGAGTGACCGACACCAACCCCGGCATCCGGGCGGTTATGGCAAGGTTTTAGGAGACTGACTATGAAGAAAACGATGATCAATATCCTCACCGCGGTGTTTGCGCTGGTGTTTTTCGTCAGCGGATTTCTGCTGGTAAGATATTATGTAAACTCGAACAAACAGGAACAGGTGTATGACGGCCTGGCCCAGATGATGGAAGCGGGCGAAGCCCAGATCCCGGACGCCCTGCCGGAGGAGGAATCTCCCTACATTACGGTCACCGACCCCCAGGGAAATCCTCTGCAGATCTTAAAACAATTTGCCCAGCTGTATGGGGAAAACCCGGACATCGCCGGCTGGATGCGGATTGAAGGCACGGTGGTCGACTACCCGGTGATGTACAAGCCGGAAAAGAAGGATTTTTACCTGCGGAAAAACTTCTACGGGGAAAAGGCCACCCACGGCTGTCTTTACATCCAGGAGACCTGCTCTGTATTCCCCCAGTCGGACAATCTGACTATCTACGGCCACAATATGCGGGACGGCTCTATGTTTGGGTGTCTGAAGAAATATCGGAAGGAGAGTTTTTGGAAGGACCATCCCACCATCCAGTTCAACACCCTCACAGAGGAAGGAACCTACGAGATCTTCTCTGTATTTGCCACCACCTCCTCGGTGGGCAAGGGCTTTAAGTACCACTACTTTATCGATGCCGAAACTCCGCAGGATACCCAGGCGTTTATTGACACCTGCAAGGAACTTTCCTTCTACGACACCGGCATCGCCCCGGTGCCCGGGGATCAGTTCATCACCCTGTCCACCTGCGAGGATACCCTTATCAATGGTCGCCTCGTTATAGTCGCAAGAAAAATTGTAAAATAACAGCTAGCCCCCGGAATGGTCAGTCATTCCGGGGGATTTCTATGGCAAAGGGGTTTCCTGTCAAATCTTTACGGAAAGAAGTTGTTGACATTCTCTCTTTACGCTGTATAATTGTATACAACAATACAATTATACATCCAAGAAAGGAGATCCGTGCCATGCTGGAACTGTCACGCCGCACCAATCTTTTGGAGCAGAATTCTTATAAATACTCTTTGCAGGACATCCCGGAACCCAATCTGCTGCGGGATATCTACACCCAGGGGCAAGTGCCCAAGGTGGCCTTCAACCACCGCAGAGTGCCTATGAATATGCCGGAGGATATTTGGATCACCGATACTTCCCTGCGGGACGGTCAGCAGTCTGTAGAGCCCTATTCTGTGGATCAGATCGTAAATATCTACAAGCTTCTCAGTAAGCTGGGCGGCCCCTACGGCATCATCCGTCAGACCGAGTTTTTTGTGTACAGCAAGAAAGACCGGGAAGCCATCGAAAAATGCATGGCGCTGGGCCTGAAATTTCCGGAGATCACCACCTGGATCCGTGCCAGCAAGGAGGACTTTCAGTTAGTTAAGGATCTGGGCATCCGGGAGACGGGTATTTTGGTCAGCTGCAGCGACTATCACATTTTCAAAAAGATGAAAATGAGCCGCAAGCAGGTGCTGGATCACTATCTGAGCACCATCAGCGACGCCTTCGAGGCGGGCATCATGCCCCGCTGTCACCTGGAGGATATCACCAGGGCAGACTTCTACGGTTTCGTCGTTCCCTTTGTAAACGAACTGCAAAACCTCTCCAAGCAGGCGGGCATCCCGGTGAAGATCCGGGCCTGCGACACCATGGGCTACGGCGTTCCCTACACGGAGGCCGCCATGCCCCGCAGTGTGGCCGGTATTATCTACGGCCTGCAGCACTACTCCGATGTGCCCAGCGAAATGCTGGAATGGCACGGCCATAACGATTTCTACAAGGCCGTGGCCAATGCCACCACCGCCTGGCTCTACGGCGCCAGCGCAGTGAACTGTTCCCTCTTGGGCATCGGCGAGCGCACCGGCAATGTGCCCCTGGAAGCCATGGTCTTTGAGTACGCCTCCCTGCGGGGATCCCTGGACGGCATGGATCCCACGGTGATCACGGAGATCGCGGAGTTTTTCCGCCGGGACGTGGGATATCAGGTGCCCGACATGACCCCCTATGTGGGCAGAAACTTCAATGTCACCCGGGCCGGCATCCATGCCGACGGACTGATGAAGGACGAGGAGATCTACAACATCTTCGACACCCAGAAGCTTTTGGACCGTCCCCCGGCGGTGCAGATCGGCAAGGCCTCGGGCCTTGCGGGCATTGCCTACTGGATCAACAGCACCTTCCGTCTGCCTGATGAGAGAAAGATCAGCAAGAAAGACCCCCTGGTGGTGGGGCTGAAGGAATGGATCGATCAGGAATATGAGGACGGCAGACAGACGATCCTGTCCAACAAGGAGCTGGAGCATATGATCGAGACCCTTGCACCGGGACGTTTCTGTATAAATTAAGGAGGATATAAACATGGCGGATTTTCGTACCACATCCCTGGCAGACCAGGTGTTTGAGAAATTGGAAAAAGATATCCTTCTGGGCGTCTACCCCCGGGGCGAAGTGCTTACAGAGCTGAAACTGGCGGAGCAGCTGGGCGTCAGCCGCACCCCCATCCGGGAGGCCCTGCGCCGTCTGGAGCAGGAGAGACTCATCGCCGATACCGGCAAAGGGTCCGTGGTTTTGGGCCTTACCCCGGAAAATCTCATGGATATTATGGATATCCGCATCCGCATCGAGCCTATGGCTGCTTACTACGCCACGGTAAATCAGACCCCGGAGGGGGTGGAGGAGCTCTCTCATATCATTGATCTGTTGGAGTTTTACTGTGAGCGCCATGACGTGGCCCACCTGCGGCAGGAGGATGATGTTTTCCATGATGCTGTCTGTCGGATGTGCGGCAGAAGCGTGATCCAGGACATCCTGCAGCCTCTGATCCGCAAGACCAGCAAGTACCGGCAGATCGCTCCGAACAATCACCAGCAGCAACAAACATCCTTTGAGGCGCACCGGGAGATCTTCCGGGCGATCGTGGCAAAGGACGCGGACCTGGCTGCCCAATTGGCGGCCAGCCACATTGAGCAGGCGAAAAAGAATATGATCGAAAGGTTTGAGGAAGCATGGGCAAAACCCTAGCACAAAAAATTATTGCCGCGCATCTTGTATCCGGCCAAATGACCCCCGGCAGCGAGATCGCTTTGAAAATAGATCAGACTCTGACCCAGGATGCCACCGGCACCATGGCCTATCTGGAATTTGAGGCTATGGGCATTCCCAGAGTGAAAACCCAGCTGAGTGTGGCCTATGTGGACCACAACACCTTGCAGTCCGGCTTTGAAAATGCCGACGACCACCGCTACTTACAATCTGTCGCCGCCAAGCACGGCGTTTGGTTCTCCCGCCCCGGCAACGGCATCTGCCACCAGGTGCACCTGGAGCGGTTCGGCAAGCCGGGCAAGACCCTCATTGGCTCTGACAGCCATACCCCCACCTGCGGCGGTTTGGGTATGCTGGCCTTTGGCGCGGGCGGCCTGGATGTGGCCGTAGCCATGGGTGGCGGGGCATACTATATTACCATGCCCAAAATGTTCAAAGTAGAACTGACCGGCCGCCTTCGCCCCTTTGTGACCGCCAAGGATGTGAGCCTGGAGCTTTTGCGGAGCTTGTCCGTCAAGGGCGGCGTAGGCGCCATCATCGAATGGGGCGGCCCGGGTGTAAAGACCCTTTCCGTTCCGGAGCGGGCCACCATCACCAATATGGGCACGGAGCTGGGGGCTACCACCTCCATCTTCCCCTCCGACGAAATTACCCGGGCGTTTTTGAAGGCCCAGGACCGGGAGGCGGACTACATACCCCTGGAAAGCGACCCCGATGCCGTGTACGACCGGGTGATCTGTATTGACCTGTCCGCCCTAAAACCCATGATCGCCTGTCCCCACAGCCCCGACAATGTGGTTTCTGTGGATACGCTGACGGGCACCAAGGTGGATCAGGTGTGCATCGGCTCCTGCACCAACTCCTCCCTTTACGACATGCTGAAGGTGGCGGCCCTTTTAAAGGGCAGGCAAGTCCACCCCAGCGTCAGCCTGTCCATCTCTCCCGGCTCCCGGCAGGTGCTTAGCATGCTGGCTGACTGCGGGGCGCTGACGGACATTCTTATGAGCGGCGCCCGGGTGCTGGAATGTGCCTGCGGTCCGTGCATCGGCATGGGCTTTTCTCCCAACTCCGCCGGCGTGAGCCTGCGGACCTTTAACCGAAACTTCTTAGGCAGAAGCGGCACCAAGGATGCCCAGGTTTATCTGGTATCCCCCGAGACGGCAGTGGCCGCGGCCCTCACAGGCACCATCACCGACCCCATGACTTTCGGCCAGATGCCGCCTGTGGAAATGCCTGAAAAGTTTAAGGTAGACGATTCTGCCGTGTTGGCTCCCGTGCCGGAGAAGGAAGCCGCAAACGCCCAGGTCCTGCGAGGCCCCAATATCAAGGAATTCCCTCAGAGCAAGGAATTCCCCGCAGAACTTTCTGCCAAGCTGGTTTTGAAGGTGGGCGACAATATCACCACCGACCACATCATGCCCGCCGGCGCCAAGATCCTGCCTTACCGCTCCAATATTCCTTTCTTGTCCCGGTTCTGCTTCCAGGTGTGCGACCCCACATTTGCAGAGCGGGCTTTGGCGGCAGGTGACGGCATCATCGTGGGCGGCAGCAACTACGGTCAGGGCTCTTCCCGGGAGCACGCGGCGTTGGTGCCTATGTATTTGGGCATTCGCTGTGTCATTGCCAAGAGCTTTGCCCGGATCCACGCCGCCAATCTGATCAACGCCGGTATTCTGCCCCTGACCTTTGCCGACCCCGCAGATTACGAAACTCTCTGTCAAGACGACGATCTGGTTTTGGAAGATATCCGGCAGGGTTTGGACGCCGGGCGTTTGACCCTTACCAGCAAGGAAACCGGCAAGAAGATCTCTGTGACCTGCGATCTGACCCAGCGGCAGAAGGACATCCTGCTGGCCGGCGGCTTACTCAACTACACAAAGGAGAACAGCCTATGACCCAGATCGAACTGGCTTGCCGGCATTTCGGCCAGCTTTTACAGGAGCAGCTTCTTCGCATACAGTCTATGGACGATCAGAAGACGGATTTCTCTCAAAAGGAAACCGTGACCATCGGCATCGCCTACGGCGACGGCATCGGCACCATCATCACGCCCCAGGCAGAGCGGGTGCTGCGGACACTGTTGGCAGAAGAGATCCGCCAGGGAAAGATCGTCATTCAGATCATCAAAGGGCTGACCATCGAAAACCGCCTGGCTTTGCAGAAGAGCGTGCCGGAAGACGTTCTGAATCAGATCAAGGCCTGTGATGTGCTGCTCAAAGGCCCTACCACCACCCCCATGGGCGGCAGTATGGAAAGCGCCAATGTGACGCTGCGCCGGGAACTGGATCTGTACGCCAATGTCCGCCCGGTGTCCATTCCGGAAGAGGGGATCGACTGGATCTTCTACCGGGAAAACACCGAGGGCGAATATGTGCTGGGCAGCAAGGGGTATGAACTGCCGGGTCTGGCGGTGGACTTTAAGGTCACCACGGACGTGGGTACCCGCCGGATCGCACGGGCCGCCTTTGCGTATGCCAAGCAGAACGGCAAGGACCGGGTGGCCATCGTGACCAAGGCCAACATCATGAAAAAGACCGACGGAAAATTCACCGCCATCTGCCATGAGGTGGCCAAGGAGTATCCCGGCATCACCGCCGAGGACTGGTACATCGATATCATGACCGCCAATCTGGTCAACCCCCAGATCCGCAGTCAGTTCCAGGTGTTTGTGCTGCCCAATCTGTACGGCGACATCATCACCGACGAAGCCGCCCAGCTCCAGGGCGGCATGGGCACAGCCGGCAGCGCCAATATCGGCGACCGGTATGCCATGTTTGAGGCCATCCACGGCTCTGCTCCCAGAATGATCCAGGAGGGATTGGGTGCTTACGCAAATCCCCAAAGCACCCTGCGGGCCGCCGTCATGCTGCTTCGGCACATTTGCCGCTTTGACGCCGCCCAAAAACTGGAGAAGGCGCTGTCCCGGTGCGGCTGTACCGTCACCGGCACGGCCGATGGCGCGACCTGTGAAAGCTACATTGACACACTTATGGAACAACTGTAACAATCCTCCGATCAGCCCCCTTGCTTACACAAGGGGTCTTTTTCTGTCTTGCATTGTGGAAAGAAGGGGATTATAATAAAGGTAATTATTTCTAAGTGAGGGAATTGCGATGAAAGTAACACTTCAAGATCTCACCAAGACCTTCCCCGGCCGGGGCAAAAACAAAGCAGGAGTCACC
>JAZRZT010000094.1:0-3964 GCA_045601475.1 Faecousia sp. | reverse complement strand
AGGATCAAACTCTCAAAAAATGGTATCTAAACTCCCGTAGGAGCTCAAATCAGTTTTTTGAATAATTTGTACTAGCAAATATACTCAAGAATTTTCGTTGGCTGTTAATTCGATTTCTAAATCGATGCTTAAACAATCCATTATAAATTGTCCAAGGTGTTTGTTCGTCTTTGCGTTATTCAATTTACAAGGTACAGTGCGCTTCCGTTTTGCGGAGAGCTTTTTCAGTTTAGCACAAAGAGCAAGTCTTGTCAAGAACTTTTTTCATTTCTCGGCAAATTTTTTCTTTGTTTTTGTGCTCTACGCATCCTGTCGGAAGCGCTCGCTTATAATAGCAAACTGTCACCCAGTTGTCAACACATTTTTTGTTTATTTTCCAAAAAATTTTAACCTGTCTTTTGTGCAATCTAACACAGGCAGCGTTGTCCCCTCTTCCCAATCTCCGAGGGTTTCACTCATCGGGTGTGCAGAGAGGAATTTTGACACAGTTTCCATAGGCGGCTCCCCCACAAACAGGCACAACTTCACACTTTTCTTTAGATATGGTCGCAAGCCCTCAACCAAGCTCTCATCGCCTGCAATCAGATACTGGGCAGTGTCCAGGTATATGGTTGCCGGTGTGGTCGCCTTCAAATTCTCGATGGCGGCAGGGATGTCCTCTCCCCTGCCCACGTCCTTGGTATCTGTCAACACTGTGTAGCCATCCTCATTCTGATATACGGCCACAGTCTGCACCGGTTGTAATTCACCCACATCTGTGCCCTTCGTGGGGCAAACCAGCACTGCCGCCAAAACCAGCATATACAGAAAGCTTCGTCTCATTTTTGATTCCTCTCATCTTCCGGACTTAAATGCTTATTGCGGTGACGCATATTTTTCAACCGCGGGCGCAGGATTCCGCCACCCTCTTTGATCCCTCTGTTGGAAATGAGATAGGGTACACCCAGGCTCTTCAAAGAGAACAGGTGCACCAAAAGGATCACAACGCCCCCAAGAACGCCCCAGACACCGCCTAAGGCCGCAAGTACCGCAATAACAAAGCGCCAGCCGCGCACTGCCTGCGCCAAGTCCCGATTGGGCAGGACAAAACCGCAAACGCCGGCAATGCTGACGCAGATCAGCGCTATGGGCGACATGATGCCCGCCTCCACTGCCGCTGTACCCATAACAATACCGCCCACAATAGACACCGACTGACCGATTGCTTGGGGCAGATGGATGCCGGATTCCTGAAGAAGTTCGAAGGCAATCAAAAGGCCCAGGATTTCCGCCGTTGTAGTAAATGGCACACGGGCCTTGCTCTCAATTATAGAGCGAAGGAGCGGCAACGGTAGCCACGCCTGGTGGAAGGATGCAATGGCAATATACAGTGCAGGGAGCAGCAAGCCTGTAATCAAGGCCAGGTAGCGAAGAAAACGAACAGAGGACGCTGTCATATAATCCCGTCCGCGATCCTCTGCGCTTTCCATTAAATACATAAGGTCTGTAGGGGCAAGGTACCCCACAGGGATACCATCCACAAACAGTCCCACACGGCCATCCAGGATACCCTGACAGAAGCGGTCTGTTCGCTCGGTATACTGGAGCATAGGAAACGCGGTAGACCGGGAACCGGTGATATACTCCTCCACCGACGAGGGTGTCAGCAGTCCATCGATATCAATTTCCTGCAGGCGGCTTTTTATTCTATGCACATACTCAGGATTGGTGATTCCCTCCAGCCAGATAACACTTACATTGGTAAGGGAACGTTTGCCTATCTGGGTCTCATAGATGCGAAGATCGGGAGAACGAAGATGACGGCGGATATAACTGGTGTTGGAGCGGATAGTTTCCACAAAGGCATCTTTGGCGCCCTTAACGGTGTTCTCCACCTCGGGTGGATTGGTGCTGCGCTTGTCCGGCGTTCTAACCTCGAACCCTATAGCGCCTGCACGAGGAAACAGAACCACGCAAAAACCATTGACTAAAAGGAACGCCACTTTATCCAGATCGTCGCAGGGAACGGCTACATTATTGTAGATCATACCTTCCATCGCCTTGTCATACAGCGATTGCACCGTATCTCCCCGGAGGTGCTCGGTAATCGGTTTAAATATATAATCAGACGCATAAGCCGATGCGATCAGACCATCGATAGCATAGGCATAGACCGTAAGTTCTCCGCATTTCAGTTCGCGTCGGATAAAATCCGCCGCATCCCGAAAGATGTGGGTGATATTCTCATCCGTCAGTTTTCCTATATATCCAAGTTTCTCCATATACTCACCTCCGGGATATTTTGCCCGAATGCGTCCACATTATGTGAAATTGGTTTGCTTTTTACATAATGTATGTGATATAATGACCCAAATTGTGTCAGGAGATGTGATTATGGCTCATGTGATCGCCGCAGTATCCACCGGCAACCAAGTCAGCGCCATCGGCATTTTGCGTTTGAGCGGTGACGGTTGTGCAGAGGTCGGCGGAAAAGTTTTCAAACTGAATAACGGTATGCCGCTGGAGGAAGCGCCCAACCGCAAACTGATGCTGGGCACACTGCACGACAAGCAAGGCCGCCCCATCGACAACTGTATGGCCGTCTACACCCGGGGTCCTCACAGCTACACAGGTGAGGATACAGTGGAATTTCATTGCCACGGTTCCCCTGCTGTGTTGGCAGCGGGATTGGAAGCCCTGTTTTTAGCCGGCGCAAAACCCGCTACCAGAGGTGAATTCACCAAGCGAGCATTTATGAACGGACAGCTGGGTTTGACCCAGGCGGAGGCTGTGATCGATCTGATCGAAGCAGAAACCGCGGAGGCCGCCGCCAACGCCGCCGGACAAGTGGGCGGTGTGCTGCAGAATAAGCTTGCGTCCGTTTATGACAATTTGGTGGATCTTTGCAGCCACTTCCATGCGGTTTTGGACTATCCCGATGAAGATATCGAGGATTTCGGTCTTAAAAACTACGAAAAGACATTGCGTGCAGACGCAAAGGCTCTGTATACCCTTTTGCAGACCTATCAGCATGGTCGTATCATGAAGCAGGGTGTTTCCGCCGCCATTGTCGGTAAGCCCAATGTGGGTAAGTCCAGTCTTTTGAACGCCTTGGCCGGCTATGAGCGTGTCATTGTTACGGAGATTGCAGGCACTACAAGAGACACTGTAGAAGAGGCAGTTATGGTGGGTAACACCCGATTAAGACTCATTGATACTGCCGGTATCCGTCAGACCGACGATCGCATCGAGGCTATGGGTGTGGAGCGCTCTAAGGAAGCCGTAGAAAACGCTGACCTTGTTCTGTTTGTATGCGACGGCTCTAAGCCCCTTACTGAAGAAGATCAAGAGGTCATCAATGTCTGTCTGGACGCCCCTAACGCCATTGCTCTTATCAACAAATCCGATTTGGGCAACACAGTCGTTCCCGGTGATCTGCCCTTTATGAACATCATCCACATTTGCGCCAAATCCGGCGAGGGATTGGACCTTTTGGCCGACCTGATAGACGAGATGTTTGCAAACAATACTCCCTGTGACGGCTCTGTGCTCACCAACGCTCGGCAGTTTGATGCTCTGCGTCGTTCCTATGAGGCTATGCTGAAGGCATTGCAGGGACTGATGCTGGGATTGACCCCCGATGCGGTGCTGACAGACGTGGAAGAGGCCATGGAGGCCATGGGCGAAGTGACCGGTGCCACCATTCGAGACGATATTACTGCGAGAATTTTTGAACGCTTCTGCGTAGGAAAGTGATACTATGATTTATTTGGACAATTCAGCCACTACAAAGCCTTGCAAAGAAGCAGTGGATGCAATGGTATGCGCTCTTACCGAAGGATGGGGCAATCCAAGTTCTTTATACGGGTTTGGTATTGATGCCGCCCACAAGCTGCGGGATGCGCGTAAAAAGGTTGCTGCCGCCATGGGCGCAGAGCCTGACAGAGTCTTTTTCACCAGTGGCGGCACGGAAGCCGACAACTGG
>JAZRZT010000093.1:0-3391 GCA_045601475.1 Faecousia sp. | reverse complement strand
CTTGACCAAGTCCCCCGAGACCACCTCTGTTGACGATCAGATCAGCATCGTCAATGACCTGGTCGCTCAGGGCGTCAAGGGCATCGCTATCGCTGCCAACGACGCTGCTGCTCTGGAATCCACCATCAAGGCTGCCAAGGACAAGGGCGTCGTGGTTGTCACTCTGGACTCCGACACTGCCGGTTCCCAGATGTTCGTCAACCAGGCTGGTGTTGAGCAGGTTGCTCAGGTCCTCGTTGACTCCGTTGCCGACATGTGCGGCGCTGACGGCGGCGAGTTCGCTATCCTGTCCGCTTCCTCCACTGCTACCAACCAGAACGCTTGGATCGCAGCTATGGAGACCATCCTGAAGGACGCTAAGTACGCTAACCTGAAGCTGGTCGAGACCGTTTACGGCGACGACGAGTCCCAGAAGTCCACCGACGAAATGCAGAACCTGATGACCAAGTACCCCAACCTGGAAGTCGTCTGCTGCCCCACCACCGTTGGCATCCTGGCCGCTGCTCAGGTCGTTGCTAACGATGCCGACTGCGGCATCAAGATCGCTGGTCTGGGTCTGCCTTCCGAAATGAAGGACTACACCGGCGACGACAAGGCTTGCCCCTACATGTACCTGTGGAACCCCATCGACGTGGGCAACTGCGCAGCTTACATGATCAAGGCTATCGCTGACGGCAAGGTCGGCGACGCTGGCACCGAGTTCACCGCTGACAACGGCAAGACCTACGCTGTTACTGCCGGCGATCCCGCTGAGAAGCAGATCATCGTTGGACCTCCCTTCGCCTTCACCGGTGAGAACATTGCTGAGTGGGCATCCGTCTACTAAGCCGAACACACATAAAAAAAGCACCCCTCGGGGTGCTTTTTTTATGGAGCGAAGCGAGAAATCATGATGCGAAGCATCAATTCATGACGCATAGCGTCAGTTCATTTTTTGATGATTTGCCCTTCGGGCATGAATTGGGCTTTCGCCCATGAATTGCCCTCCGGGCATGAATTGCATTGCCAAAGGCAATGCATGAAAAGGAGCTGATCTTTCGATCAGCTCTTTTTCTATCAAATCTCGTTCTTGTAGATTTCCTTGAAGTACTTGTAGGTGTCCACCTTCAGTTCGCCGCAGGCGGCTTCGTCGCAGGCAATGATGCCGTCGGGATGCAGCTGCAGGGCGGAAATGGTCCATGCGTGGTCCACGCCGCCTTCCACACAGTGGCGGAGGGCTCTTGCCTTGTTGTGGCCGTTAATGACCAGCAGCACCTGCTTGGAGTCGCACACAGTGCCGACGCCCACGGAAAGGGCGGTCTTGGGCACCTTGTTGGGGTCGCCCCCGAAGAAGCGGGAGTTGACGATCAGGGTGTCCTCGGTCAGGGCGCGGACGCCGGTACGGGAAGACAGGGAGGTGAAGGGCTCATTGAAAGCAATGTGGCCGTCCACGCCGGAGCCGCCCAGGAACAGGTCGATGCCGCCGTAGGATGCGATCTTGTCTTCGTAGCGCTGGCACTCTGCTTCCAGGTCCTCGGCCATGCCGTTAAGAATGTTGATATTCTCAGCGGGGATGTCGATGTGGTTGAAGAAGTTGTCGTGCATGAAGTACCAGTAGCTTTGGTCATGCTCCCGGGGCAGACCCACGTACTCGTCCATGTTGAAGGTCACCACGTTCTTAAAGCTGACCTTGCCTTCCTTGTTCAGGCGGATCAGTTCCTTGTAGGTGCCCAGGGGAGAAGAGCCGGTGGGCAGGCCCAGAACGAAGGGACGGTTTTCCTTGTGGTTATTAATGGCGTTTGCGATGTGGTTAGCGGTCCAAGCGCTCATTTCGGTGTAGTCGTTTTTAATGATTAATTTCATAGAGATCACACTCCAAAGTCGAATAGGGGAATCAGACGATCCTCACGGAAAACATTATACTCCTCTGTTTTTTATTTGTAAATGAATTTTACGCAATTTTTTCTATGCAAATTTTACAAAAATTCGCACATTGTGGTATAATGGGGGCAAAAGGGGGTGGGCCTGTGTACAAGCGGGTATATGTGGAAATTACCAATGTGTGCAATTTGCGGTGCTCCTTCTGTCACGGGCACAAACGGACGCCCCGATCCATGACGGAAGGGGAATTTTGCCGGATTTTAGAGCAACTTCGGGGAAAAACGGCGTATCTTTACTATCATCTCATGGGGGAGCCCCTGCTGCACCCCAAGCTGCCCGTGTTTTTGCAGATGGCAAAGGACATGGGCTTTCGCTCCAACATCACCACCAATGGCACGCTTTTAAACAAAGTGGATATTTCCGGCGTGCACAAAGTCAACATTTCTCTTCACAGCCAGGAGTCCGGAGATCCGGAGGCATATCTTAAGAATGTGGCGGATTTCGTGGAGCGGGCGGGAGATACCATCGTATCGCTGCGCCTTTGGGTTGGAGAAAATAAAGAAATGGAAGATCGCCTGCGGGCGCTGCTGCCCGGGGAGTGGACGAAGAACACGAGAGGCTACCGCATCCGGGAGCGGGTGTTTTTGGAGTACGGAGAGCAGTTTGACTGGCCGGATCGGGATGCGCCGGAGGGAAGCGGGCGGATCGCCTGCTACGGCATGCGGGATCACTTCGGCATCCTGTGTGACGGCACGGTGGTGCCCTGCTGCTTAGACAGCGAGGGCGTGATCGCCTTGGGCAATGTGTTTACGGAGAATTTAACGGATATTTTATCGTCCAAAAGAGCGGTCGCTATTTGCAGGGGATTTCAAAACCGCAAGGCTGCGGAAGAACTGTGCAAACACTGCGGCTATGCCCAGAGATTTTTATAAACGGCAAGGAGGTGTGGATGTGAAAGGGAAAGAATGGGTCGGGCTTGTGTTCGGCGGGGTGTTTTTGGCCTTTGGGCTGTATCATGTCCACAGTCTGTCCGGGGTCACCGAGGGCGGCCTTTTGGGGTTGAATCTATTGCTGGAGCATTGGTTTTCCATATCTCCCGCGGTGACCAATTTTGTGTTTTCCGCCATTTGCTATTTTGTCGGCTGGCGGATGCTGGGCAGGGACTTCATCCTCCGCTCCGCGGTGGCGGCGGCAGCCTTTTCCCTCAGCTACCGGGTTTTTGAGTTATTCCCTCATATCTACCCGGGACTTTATGAGCTGCCCCTGCTGGCGGCTCTTTTGGGGGCGGTGTTTGTGGGCGTGGGCACCGGCGTGTGCGTCCGCTGCGGCGGCGCGGTGTGCGGTGACGACGCCTTGGCCATGGCCATCTCCCAAAAGCTGAAAATCAAAATCGAGTACTGCTACATGGTCAGTGACCTTCTGGTGCTGGGACTGTCTTTAAGCTACATTCCCTTCAGACGAATTGCATATTCCCTTTTAACGGTGTTTCTATCCTCCAAATTAGTGGGGCTCACGGAGCGGGCAGGCAAGT
>JAZRZT010000092.1:0-3971 GCA_045601475.1 Faecousia sp. | reverse complement strand
GATCTGGAGATCCCCCTTGAGGAACTCCTCCAGGAAGTGGGCGCCCTGCCCGGCATTATCAAGGCAGAGGTCCTGGCAGGTTAAGCATACCCTTACAGGCGAAAAAATAAACAGCCACAGAGTGTTTCTGTGGCTGTTTTTTGTTTCTGTATGTAGGAGCGGATATCAGTGGCCTGCCGCACGATGAATGTCTCCTAAAGCATACAGGGAGCCGAAAGAAAGAATCACGCCCTCTTTGCCGGCCAATTCTTTGGCAAGGGCGACGCCTGCTTCTACAGTGTCGCAGCCTACGGCTTTCGCGCCGGCTTCCGTGAGGTAACGAGCAAGGTCGGAGGCCGCCATCTTCCGGGGGTTGTCCGGGGTGATGCACACAAAGGTATCCGCATAGGGCATCACCGGGCGGAACATATCAGCATAGTCCTTGTCGGCCAAAACGCCGGCCAGGACAATGATCTTTCTGCCCGCCAGATAGTCCTTAATATTCTGCACCAGCGCTTCAATGCACTGGGGATTATGACCGCCGTCAATGATAAACAGGGGCTCCCGACCCACAATGTGGAACCGGCCCGGCCAGGAAACAGTCTTAAGACCCTCCCGGATAGCCTCTTCCGTAATGGCGTAGCCCTTTTCCAACAAGGCATCCATCACTTCCAACACCACGGCCGCGTTGTGCAGCTGATGGGCGCCCAAAAGGGGTAAAAACAGGTCTTTCCGTTTGCCGTAGCAGAAGGTCTGACCCTCCAAATCTTTGGAAACGGACTGCAGGGCGGAAAAGTCCGCTTTTTTCAAAAGCACATGCTTATCCCCACAGACGGTCTCATAAACTTGTTCCACGGAAGGGCCGCTGTCGTACACCACGGCGTGACAGCCCTCTTTGATGATGCCCGCCTTCACGGCGGCGATCTTTTCCACCGTGTCACCCAAAAGGTCCGTGTGGTCTAAGCCGATGTTGGTCACCACAGCAACCTCCGGGGCGGGAATGATGTTGGTGGAATCCTGCGCGCCTCCCACGCCTACTTCCAGCACCACCATGTCGCACTTTTCGGCGGCAAAATAGTCCATAGCCATGGCGGTGACGAAGTCAAACTCTGTGGGCAGCTCCGGCATTTCTTCGGCGATGGCCCGGATTTTCTTTGTCAGGGCGATTACTTTCTCGTCGGGAATCTGCCCGCCATTGATTTGAATACGCTCATTGAAGCGGTAGATGTAGGGGGAGGTGAAAAGGCCCGTCTTAAAGCCGGCTTTTCCCAAAATAGACGCGGTCATGGCGGCGGTGCTGCCCTTGCCGTTGGTGCCGGCAATGTGGATAAATTTCAGCTTTTTGTGGGGATCTTCCAACTTTTCCAAAAGAAAACGGATTCGGTCCAGGCAAGGCTTTGTGCCCTTGCGGTACAGACCGTGGATGTAGGCAAGAGATTGTTCCATACGATGCTCCTTACGGAAAAGGCGCGGCGACAGGCACCGCGCCGTAATTTACAGATTGTCAAGACCTGCGCGAATGTCAGCAATGGAGTACAGCGAACCAAAGCACAGCACCACGCCGTCGTCGCCGGCCTTTTCAATCGCCAACTTCACACCATCTGCAATGGTGTCGCAAGGGGTAGCCACAGCGCCGGCTTCTTCTAAATACCGGGCAAGCAGTGCAGCTTCCAGCTTTCGGGGCGTGGGGGGCGTGATGCACACAAACTCCCGGATATGGGGCAGTACCGGCTTGTACATAGTAATGTAATCTTTGTCCGCCAGCACACCGGTGAGGGCGATGATCGTTCGGTCCTGCAGGTAATCGGTCATGTTCTTGGCCAGGGCGTCCAGACACTGGGGGTTGTGACCGCCGTCAATGATAAACAGGGGGTCTTTCCGCACAATGTCAAACCGGCCGGGCCAGGACACATCCTTCAGACCCTGGCGGATATTCTCTTCGGTAATGTTCCAGCCTTTTTCGATTAAGGTATCGACGATGGTCAGTACCACCGCGGCATTACAGAGCTGATGGACACCCAGCAGGGGCAGCTCCAAGCCCTTGCGGTTGCCGCAGTCAAAGACCTGGCCCTCCAGACTGTGGGAAAGCAGCTTCAGCTGAGAAAAATCCGCCTTCTTAAGGCGCATACTTCTTTCTTTGCAGATGGTCTCCACCACGGTCTCCACGGCGGGCTCGCCGGGGTACAGCACGGCGTCGCCGCCCTCTTTGAAGATGCCGGCCTTGGTGGTGGCGATCTCCTCTAAGGTGCTGCCCAAAAAGTCCGTGTGGTCCAGTCCGATGTTGGTCAAAACGGCAACCTCGGGAACGGGGATCACATTGGTGGAGTCCAGCGCGCCGCCCATGCCCACTTCCAGCACCACGATGTCGCATTTTTGGCGCAGGAAATATTCAAAGCCGATGCAGGACACCAGCTCAAATTCTGTGGGATGGTCTGCCATGGAGGCAGCCAGGGGCTTTACATAGGAGGTAACAGCAGCCAAATCCTCGTCGGAGATGTGCTCGCCGTTCACCTGAATACGCTCATTAAATTTGAAAAGACAGGGGGAGGTGAAAAGACCCACCCGGTAGCCGGCTTTTTGCAGGATGGACGCGGTCATGGAGGCGGTGCTGCCCTTGCCATTGGTACCGGCAATGTGGATGAACTTCAGTTTCTTCTGGGGGTTGCCCATGATCTTCAGAAGCTCAAAAGTGCGCTCCAGACCCGGCTTGCTTCCCAGCCAGGTGATGGAGTGGATATATTCTACCGCCTCTTCGGCAGTCATCAAAATTTCTTGGGACATTGTTATCTCCTTACAGGGGGCCAAAGCTTGGCGTGTTCAAAGACCCGGGTCTTCAGCAGCAGATAGATGGCAACCACTTCCGCAGTGCCCACAACGGCAAACTGCAATCCCCGCAGACCCAGGTTGGTGTAGAAAGACACCCAGAAGGTGGCGGGGTTATACACAAAGGCCAGAGCGGCGCTCTGGTACAGCCAGGAGCCTAAGACAACCGGGAACAAATAGGCCAAAACCAGCCGCAGCGGCACGGGCCGCTTTGTGAGGAAATAGCGGAAGATACCGCCGAACAGGCCGTAGAGGATGGCGGGAATGCTGAAGATGGGGTTGATGCCGTAGGGAGAGAAAAGGCAGCCCACGGTATCGGCGGCAAAGCCGGTCAGGCCGCCGGCCAAAGGCCCGAAGAACATGCCCGCCAAAAACAGGGGGAACTTATCCACGGACCAGCGGGTGTTGGGCGCGGGAGCAAAGGACAGAAGCCTCGCAAAGACCACGCTTAAGGCCGCCAGCAGCGCACAGCCGGCCATCGCCTTGGCGGTAATGAAGACGGATGATTGTTTTTTCATGAAAATGACCTCCTTGATGCAGGTCTTCCCAATAAAAATACCCCCTACGCCGCAGCGTACGGGGAGCAAAAGAAGACCCTCGGGCATGAAAGCATACCCGACCGAGTATCGCTTTGCATAGTGGAGATCATCCAATATGGCGCAGCGGGTGCGGATACCCCATCGCGGACAACGTCCTTCGTCTGTCACACAACTCCCCATTTTGACAGCACTTCACGCGAGGTTTCCTACTCTGTTGCCCCTATGATACAACGAAAAAACGAAAAAGTAAATACATTTTTACAAATTTTGCCAAAGGGTGTTTATACCATGGAAAAACGTTGAAATAACCCGTATTTTTATGAAAAAAAGTCTTGACAACCCACAAAACCTGTGGTAAGATACACGGGCAATAAAGAAGGCAAAGTATCCGCCTCACCGTAAGCGCAAGGCAAAACGGTTAATATTCCACCTTCCCTATGGGGGAGAATGTGAGTATGTGCGGATGCGATGTCATCCGCTTTTTTTGTTCTTTGGCAAACGCAAAAAAATGCTTGCCGCTGTGCACCGGACCTTTTCCGCTGAGCGCGCACAGAGAAACCTTGAAATACATCAAGTATTCCTTCGCTTTCTCTGCTTCGCTCACCGAAAAATCTCGCGCTGCACATTTGA
>JAZRZT010000091.1:0-9414 GCA_045601475.1 Faecousia sp. | reverse complement strand
ACCCCGGAATTTAAGGCGCGCCTCCAAAAGGGCGAGACTTTGGACGACATCCTGCCCGAGGCCTTTGCGGCCATCCGGGAGGCGGCGGACCGGGTGCTGGGCATGCGCCCCTACCCTGTGCAGCTGATCGGCGGCATTATTCTGCACCAGGGCCGTATCGCGGAAATGAAGACCGGCGAAGGCAAAACTCTGGTTGCCATTTTGCCCTGCTACCTCAATGCCCTCACCGGCGAAGGTGTCCATGTGGTCACCGTGAATGAATACCTTGCCAAGCGTGACTCCGAGTGGATGGGCAAGGTGCACCGCTTTATGGGCCTGAGCGTAGGTCTCATCGTCCCCTCCAAGAAGCCTGATGAGCGCCGCAAGGCTTACGCCGCGGACATCACCTACTGCACCAACAACGAGCTGGGCTTCGATTATCTCCGGGACAACATGGCACTTTATAAAGCAGAGCTTGTCCAGCGGGGACATGCCTTTGCCATCGTGGACGAGGTGGACTCCATCCTCATCGACGAAGCCCGTACCCCGCTCATTATCTCCGGCAAGGGCGAGGACTCCTCCAAGCTGTACGAGCTGGCGGATCAGTTCGTCGCCACCTTGCGCAAGCAGGTCTTTGCCAAGACCGAGGACAAGGAAGTCCAGGACGACTACGACTGCGACTACTTTGTGGACGAAAAATCCCGCACCGTGTCCCTCACCGCCAGCGGCATCCAGAAGGCCGAGCGGTTCTTCGGCGTGGAGAACCTGGCCGACCCGGAGAACACCACCCTGTCCCACCACATCAACCAGGCCATGAAGGCCCGGGGCATTATGAAGCGGGACATCGACTATGTGATCAAAGACGGCGAGATCATCATCGTGGACGAGTTCACCGGCCGACTGATGTACGGCCGCCGGTACAACGAGGGTCTGCACCAGGCCATTGAAGCCAAGGAAAAGGTCACCGTGGCCAGCGAAAGCAAGACGCTCGCCACCATCACCTTCCAGAATTTCTTCCGCCTGTACAAAAAGCTCTCCGGCATGACCGGTACTGCCCTGACAGAGGAAGAGGAATTTTCCTCCATCTATATGCTGGACGTGGTGGAGATCCCCACCAACCGTCCCGTGGTCCGCAAAGACCAGCCTGATGTGGTGTACAAGACCGAGGCCGGCAAGTTCCGCGCCATCATTAATCAGGTGGCCGCCTGCCACGAAAAGGGCCAGCCTGTGCTGGTGGGTACTATCTCCATCGAGCGCAGCGAACTGCTCTCCAAGCTTTTGAAGCGGGCGGGCATCCCCCACAATGTGCTCAACGCCAAGTACCACGAGCAGGAGGCCCAGATCGTGGCCCAGGCCGGTAAGTTCGGCGCGGTCACCATCGCCACCAACATGGCAGGCCGTGGTACAGATATCATGCTGGGCGGCAACGCCGAGTATATGGCCATGAACGAACTGCGCAGGCAGGACATCCCCGAGGAGCTTTTGGCAGAAGCCAACTCCTTTGCGGAAACCACGAATCCCGGAATTTTGGACATCCGGGCCCAGTACGACGCCCTTTTGAAGAAATTCAAGGCCGAGATCGCCGACGAGGCACAGAAGGTTAAGGAGGCCGGGGGCCTCTTTATCATCGGCACCGAGCGCCATGAATCCCGGCGTATCGACAACCAGCTTCGCGGCCGCGCGGGCCGTCAGGGCGACCCCGGCGAAAGCCGCTTCTACCTGAGCCTGGAGGACGACCTGATGCGCCTGTTCTCCTCCGACCGCATCATGACCATGATGGACGCGCTGGGTCTTGAGGAGGATATGCCCATCGACGCCAAGATCCTCTCCGGCGCCGTGGAAAACGCCCAGAAAAGTGTGGAAAGCCGTCACTTCCGTTCCAGAAAGACGGTTTTGGAATACGATAACGTCATGAACACCCAGCGTGAGGTGATCTACGCCCAGCGGCAGAAGGTGCTGGACGGCGAGGACCTGAGGACAAGTATGGAGAATATGCTCCGTGACTTTGTGGACTCCACCGCGAACGACCTGCTCTCCCCCTTCGGCGGCATTGCCACCGAGGACGCCAAGCCCATTCTGCGCCAGCAGTTTGAGGGCGTGTTCATGAGCAAGGGCGCTTTGCGCCTGGAGGGCGAACCCTCCGCCCAGGAAGCCGCCCAGGAGATTTTCTCCCAGGCCCTTTCCGCCTACGATCGGAAAGAAGCCGCCCTCACATCCCCCATCATGCGGGAGCTGGAGCGAGTGGTCATGCTCCGGGTGGTGGACGAATACTGGATGGACCACACCGATGCCATGGACGATCTGAAGCAGGGCATCGGTCTGCGGGCCTACGGTCAGCACGATCCTGTGGTGGCCTATAAGGCAGAGGGCTTTGAGATGTTCGAGGCCATGATCACCGCCATCCGGGAAGAGACCATCCGCAGAGTATTTTTGACCCAGGTGCGCCCCTCCCAGGAGGTGAAGCGGCAGAAGGTGGCGAAAGAAACTGCCACCAGCTCCGACGGCACCGTAAAGCAGCAGCCTGTCCGGGCCGCCAAGAAAGCCGGCCCCAACGACCCCTGCCCCTGCGGCAGCGGCAAGAAGTACAAGAAGTGCTGCATGCAAAAAGATAAGACTACCGGCTAACCGGAAAGAGGAAATTCTATGGCAATCAACACCGCCTGTCACGGCACAATGGAATATCTTGCCGCCGACGGCATCGGTGTGCCCCATGGCTTCACCACCCGTTTCGGTGGTGTGAGCACCGGTACGCTCTCCAGTTTGAATTTGGGCGCAAACCGGGGCGATGACATGGAAAATGTGCGGGAAAACTACCGCATCCTCACAAGTGCCTTGGGCATCCCCATGGAAAATTTGGTCCTCACCCGGCAGACCCATTCGGACATCGTCCGGGTAGTGACGAAAGCCGATTCCAAGGGCCTTGACCACGCCGTTTATCCCGAATGTGACGCCCTTATTACCAATGACCCTGGCACAGCCCTCATGATCTTTACCGCCGACTGCACCCCCATTTTATTCCATGACCCCATCACCGGGGCGGTGGGCGCTGCCCATGCCGGCTGGCGGGGCACGGCGGCAGACATCGCCGGAAAGACGGTAAAAGCCATGGAAGAAAATTTTGGCTGCAGGGCGGAAAACATCCGCTGCGCCATCGGCCCCAACATCGGCCCCTGCTGTTTTGAGACCGACGCCGATGTGCCAAACGCCATGGTGGAGGCCTTAGGCGAAAGGGCAACGGCCTGCATCTCCCCCAAGGGTGAGAAATATTATGTTAACCTAAAAGAGCTGAACGCCCTGTTCCTGCGCCGGGCCGGGGTGAAGCACATAGAGATCTCCCCTGTGTGCACCGCGTGTGAATCCCACCGCTTTTGGTCCCATCGGGTGACCAAGGGAGAGCGGGGCAGCCAGGGCGCTATGATCTACTGTAAGGAGGCAGACAAATGAAGCGCATACTTTCTTTGATCCTTTGCTGTGTTTTAGCCGCCAGTCTGTTCTCCGGCTGTGAGAACAACGACTCCGCCTATGTCCCCACCGGCGACGCTTTGGTGATGGACGACGGCCATGTGGCGGGCAACGCCCCCCAGCAAAACACCGTCCAGGAGTTAAAACTCACCTACTACCCCAGCGCGACCATGAATCCTCTGACCAGCACAGACTTTACCAACCGGGTGCTGTTTTCCCTTTTGTACCAGAGCCTGTTTGCCGTGGACCGGAACTATAATCCCGAGCCCATGCTGTGTAAGGAGTATTCCGTCTCCCAGGACATGAAGACCTATGTGTTCTACCTGGAAAACGCCACCTTCTCCGACGGCACCCCGGTAACCAGCGCCGATGTAGTGGCCACCTTAGCCACCGCCAAAGCGGGCGGTTACTTCTCCGGGCGCTTTGCCCATATCAAGTCCTTTTCTGAGTCCGCGGATAACAGCGTCACCGTGACTGTGGACACCCCCATGGAAAATTTGCCTGTTCTGCTGGACATCCCCATTTTGAAAGCGGACCAGGTGGCCATGGAGCATCCCCTGGGCACCGGCCCTTATGTATGGGACGCCACCGGCGGTACGCCCCTTCTGCGCCGCCGGGATGCCTGGTGGTGCGATATTGCCACCTTGATCTCCGCCCCGGCCATCTCTCTGGTCCAGGCCCAGTCCAGCGCCCAGATCCGGGACAACTTCGAGTTCAACGGACTGAATCTGGTCTGCGCCAACCCCGGCTCTGACAAATACGCCGACTACCGCTGCGACTACGAGCTGTGGAACTGCGAAAACGGCGAGTTTTTGTACCTGCAGTGCAACATGGCCAGCGAGATCTTCTCGGTACCCGAGGTGCGGGCCGCTTTGACCTTTGCCATCGACCGGGAGACCATCGCCCAGAATTTCCGGGGCTTTGGCCAGCCGGCCTCTCTGCCCGCCTCCCCGGCCTCTCCCTATTACAGCCAGGTCCAGGCAGAAAAATACGCCTACGACGGTGGCTCCACCTTCTCCCAGGCAGTGGCCAAGGCCGGCATGGTGGGCAAACCCCTGGTACTTTTGGTCAACGGCGGCGATACCATGCGCGTGCGCATTGCCCGCACGATCATGGAAACCCTGACCAACGCCGGCTTTGTGGTGGAGCTGAGCGCCCCTGTGGGCAACGCCTACCGCAAGGCCCTCAGCGGCAAACAGTTTGACCTGTATTTGGGACAGACCCGTCTTTCCCCCAACATGGACCTGTCTCCCTTCTTCTCCAAAAACGGCGCGCTGAATCACGGCGGCACTTCCGATGTGGCCCTTTACGCCCTTTGCACCGAATCCCTGGCCAACCACGGCAACTACTACTCCCTGCACCAGGCAGTCATGGAAGACGGACGGCTTTGCCCCATCCTGTTTTCCAGCTACGCCGTCTACGCCACCCGGGGACTTCTCACGGGTCTGGAGCCCTCCCGGGATAACGTGTTCTTTTACTCCCTGGGAAAGACCATGGAGGCAAGTTTAAGAGAAAACGCCTAAAGACTTGAAATAGACAGGATTTTTTGGTATACTCACAATATTCTTAAAAGGCTCGCAAGAGCCAAGAAAGGAAGTTACATATGAAAAAATTCATCGCTTTGGCTCTGGTGCTGTGCACCGTGCTGGGTCTGTTTGCTTGTGGCAAGCAGGAGGAGATCTCCTACACCCCGCCCACAAACCCCACCTCTGATTCCCAGCCCACCGAGCCTCAGCCCACCGAGCCCCCTGTGGCAGAAGTCAAGTATCGCCACCCCCTCACCGGCGAAGCCCTTTCCGAGCCCTGGACCGGCCGCGCCTCCGGCGTTGCCCTGGGCAACACCAAGGCCGCTATGCCTCAGCACGGTCTGAATCAGGCCGCCATGCTGTTTGAGGCAGAGGTGGAAGGCTCCTCCACCCGCGTCATGGCCGTGTTCGGCGACGCCCAGGAGCTGCAGCCCATCGGCCCCGTCCGCAGCGCCCGTACCTTCTTCAACAGCATCTGCCAGGCTCTGGACGCTGTCATTTTCCACGCCGGCGGCAGTAAGCGCGGCAGAGGCGGTTACCACGATCTGGACGGCAAGGAAATTGAAGATTGGGATCACGTCAACGCTCTGCTGGGCGGCAACGCCAGCTGCTTCTACCGTGACAAGGACCGCAGAAGCGCCGGTTATAACCTGGAGCACACCATGTTCACCGACGGTGAGCGGATGTACAAGTCCCTGGAGAAGAAGGAGTACCTGACCATTGCCGAAGGCGAGACCCGTCCCGGCTTTGCGTTTGCGGACGACTTCCCCCTCACCGGCACCGCCGCCAACGAGGTTGTTGTCAAGTTCAAGGCAGGCAAGACCTCTACCTTTACCTATGACGCCGAGACCGGCCTGTACAGCGCCTCCCAGTATAAGACAGACTGGATCGACGGCAACACAAACGAAGTGCAGAAGTTTAAGAACATCATCGTTCTGAAGACCACCCAGACCGTCAAGAGCGACGGCGAGTATCCCCGCTCCTACTACGAGCTGTCCGGTGTGCAGGGCGGCGAGGGCTGGCTGGCACTGGACGGACAGATGGCTCCTGTGAAGTGGACCCGCGAGAAGCTCTCCGATCCTTTCACCTTCACCCTGGAAGACGGCACTGCCGTATCCCTGGAGCCCGGCCGCACCTACATGGGCATCACCTCCTCCAAGACCCCCATCACCTGCGAATAAGCAAAGCAAAACATCCCCGACCGGTGAACTGCCCCGGTTTCTGCGGACAGCAAAATAGAACCCCTTTGTAGGAATATGTCATTTATGCGGAGTGGCGTTGCGTCAGCGGCGTCACTCCTTTTTATTCTGAATGCGCCCCGTTTTTGAGAATGGAAAAGTACTTTCCTGCCAGCGCAGGAGATTTTGGTTGTTGCACGCATCCGGAATATACACAAGTCGGCTTTTGTATTCGTATTTTTATTGACGAAACATCGCAAGAATACTATAATACTTGTAGACATCATCGTATGTGCGTATAATGAAAGATCAAAGGAGCGTGCCGCAATGTCTGTTTTTTCAATGATTGCTTTAGGTTTGTTTGGTGTTATGCTTATACTTGGTGCGGTTGCTGTTGCACAAGAGGATAAGAATAACAAAAAAGAAGATACGGTCAAGCCCATCGCAACAGCCGTAATTTTCGTTGGGTTGATTCCTTATGTGAGCCTAAGCATTGATGAAACAATAGGCCTCTACTCAGGTATGGCTGCATACATAGCAATATCAATAGTTATTTTTATCTTCTATTATTGGCTGAAAAGTTATGCAGAGAAAAACCGCAAGAAAAAGATACGGGCTAAATTCCTGAAGAACGCAGCTGATGGTGTTCTAAAAATGCCCTGTGAATGGTTTTATAAAAAGTGTGTCAGCGAAAAGGTTACCGATTTTGATAATAAGTATCATGTGCAAAAAATGATACTTATTATTGAATCGATGCTTCAAAATGAAGCAAATAACCTACCTAAGGAATATCTGCATTTTTATAACACAGAGGAAAAGGTAAAAGAGTATTTTTTAGAGGGTCAAAAGATTTGTAAAGATAAAGAGCGTGCAGCAACCCATAAGTTTGTGGAAGCGTATGAAACACCTCAGAACGCACTGATGGGTGAGAATCAAGAACTGATGGATATTTTCTCCTCCCTGAAGCAGTACGAAGGTCGGGAAAAAAGAGTGCAGTACCTTCAGTATGAGTGGAAACTGGCCAAGAGAGAACACTTTGCTATATTGGAAGAAAAAGCAAAACTTGAGAAAAGTATGACCTATATTCAAAGTGTCGGCATCGAGAAAGAGAAAGATTGGGCAATACATGGCGGCATAGCAAACGGGCTTGCAGGTGCCGGCGCCGGCATGGCAATGGCAATGAAGACGATGGAGGAAAATGCTGAAATCCGCCAAAGGAACGCGGTGCAGCAAGCAGCTAACAACTCCGTAAATCGCCAAATATACCTGTCAAAGCAGGCTATTTTGAACTATAGTACCGATATTTCCGCCATTAATAATGATTACCAGAATAGAATAACAAGAGCAAAGCAAAAAGTGGTGTTGGACCCTGTGCCGACAAAAGAACTCTTTGACAGCTTAGATATCAAGACCAAAATTGATCATCAGGAAAAATCCTCTGTGGTTACACTGACTGTTACCAACAATTATAACAAGGATCTGCCGGAGGGTATGGAAATTACGATGGACGGAACAGTCCAGGTCAAGGTTTTCTGTGATGACATCCCGGTAGATGATATGTGTGTTGCACTTCCGGTGTTTGGCGTGTGTTGCGGTTGCACCGAGAAAATCAATGCGTATCCCAAAAAATACATGATTGATGGAGAATGCCGCAAGTTCCGCTTTGAAATTGTTCCCAACAAGCTTTGGCTTATGGAACGCTGATTGCATTCCGGATACCGCAAGCAAGCGGGCGTAACCTTATAACAGAACAAGCCCTGCATCTTGAAGATGCAGGGCTTGTATTTTTGCGAGCGATCGGTGATCGCCCCTACATAGAGATGCGAGGTGCGGCGAAAAATGTAGGGGCGGACAAGATCCGCGCTTAGTCTTTCAGATGGAAGGCCTTTTTCAGATCGTCCACTTCCTCCTTGGAGATATGGACGATGTCACCAACGGCAGTGGCGTTGATGATGGAGTGGGCAGTGGATTCCATGACTTCCAGACGGTCAAAGGCCTGCAGGAGGTTTGCGCCGGTGACGATAACGCAGTCATTTTCCACCATGGCGGCGGGGGTGACTTCGCCGAAGTAAGCGGCGGTCTCCTTGGGCGCGGCGTAGTTCTGACCGTAGGGCATCCGCCTCACATCCCGCAGCAGGATGTAGCTATCGGGAATGGTGCGGGGATCGAAAGTAGTGTCGGTCACGGCAAAGGCCATGGCGTGGACAGGATGGGCCAGGAGCACGGCGTTGATCTCGGGATGGGCCTTGTAGATCTCCTCATGGAGCGTGACGGCCCGGGAGGGGGTCTTACCCACTTCCTTCATACCGGACTTCACACGGACCAGGTGCTCCTCTTCCAGGTAGGCGCGGTCCATGCCGTAGGGGGTAATGAGGAAGCTGCCGTCACTCAGGCGGACGGAATATGTACCGTGGGTAGCGGTGAACAGACCCTGCTTGTAAGAACGCTTGATGAGGGTGATCATATCCCGGCGGGCAGCCAGCTCTTCTACGGAGTGGGTGCTGGGGATAAAGTCATCCATCTTCAGATGATTGGTGGTCTGGGCAACCTTATAGTCCTCGTTGTTGAGGGGGTTGGGCTTGCCGATGCGCTTTGCCAGAATTTCCAGATTGGCGGTGTATTCCAAAGTCTCAAAGCGCTGGAAAGCGGAGTACATATCCGCAGCGCCGATGCACACGCCGTGGTTTTCCAGCAAAACGATGTCGCAGCCCTGGGCAAAGCACTTGCCGATGTTGTCGCCCAATTCGTCACTGCCGGGCACTGCGTACACGGCGATCTTCACCTCGGGGCACATTTTCCGCACAGAGGGCAGAAGATCCAGGTTGGGGCACTTGCGGGCAATGGAGAAAGACACCAGTGCAGGGGGATGGGCGTGGAGCACGGCCTTCAGATCCGGGCGCATCTTATAGACCGCCGCATGGAAGGGCAGCTCGGAGGAGGGACGGTGAGGACCTACCTGGGTGCCGTCGGGCTTCACGCAGATGATATCGTGGCGGCTGAGGGTACCCTTATCCACACCGGCGGGGGTGATCCAGATATTGCCGTCGTCGTCCATAATAGACAGGTTACCGCCGGAAGTGGTGGTCATGCCCTTGTCGTAAATTCTCTGCATGAACATGACCAGCTGGTCGGCGGGATGGATATATTTTAAATTCATAATGCGACCTCCTGTATTTAGATATTCTTTTTTTAAAGTACACCAAAATACCCAAAAAGTCAAGTTGTCCCAAGTCTTTCCTGTTTATAAAACGGCGATCTTCCCATACTAA
>JAZRZT010000090.1:0-24937 GCA_045601475.1 Faecousia sp. | reverse complement strand
GCGTTCCTCGCACCGCCGAAACTGACAGTATATTCTTCCAAAAGTTCGTTGCAAAACTGTTCCAGTACGGCTGCATCGGTGCCTCCTGTGAGCATGCCGGGATCCGCGATCAAGGCTCTGCCTACCATGACAGATTCCACTTGGGGATACTTTTCCGCAAAGGCTTCCGCATCCTCCAAAGAGTAGAGATTTCCGTTGTAGCACAAGGGGTTTTTGCTGTTTTCTGTGGCGTAGGAAAACGCCTGCATATCCACATCCCCATTATAGAACTGCTTGCGCACTCTGGGGTGGACGGTCAGTTCACAGATCGGGTAGTTGTTGAAAATTTCAAGAAGCTTGGTAAACTCCTCTGAGTCGCTAACACCAAGCCTTGTTTTTACAGAGACAGGCAGAGGCGTGTTGGCGTAGATGCTGTCCAAAAAACGCTGTAAGGACCCAGGATCTGTCAACATACCCGCACCTTTGCCTTTGGCGGTTACAGTTCCCGAGGGACATCCTAAATTCAGATTGACCTCTTTGTAACCTCTGTCTTTGCAGACACCGGCCATCCAAATAAAATCCTCCGGCACTTTTGTCAAGATTTGCGGTATCAAAGTGAAACCCAAAGTATCCGCAAAGGGCAGCTCCCGCTCCTCCCGGGGTGTCAGATGCTGATGCATGGTGGGGGAGAAGAAAGGGGCGTAGTAGCGGTCAAGACCGGGGAAATATTTGTGGTGCAGACGGCGGTAAATGCTGTCGGTGAGGCCCTCCATGGGGGCGAAATAGTAACGCATAAGGTTTTCCTCTATGTATTGGAGCCTCCCGGCGGGAGGCTCCGTTTTTTCAGATTTCCATGATAACAGGCAGGATCATGGGGTTGCGTTTGGTGGTCTTGTAGAGATAACCACTCAGATCGTTTTTAATGGCGGTCTTGATTGCGGTCCAATCCCGGACCCGCTTTCTGCCGCAGCGCTCAATTGCCTCCATGGCGACACAGCGCAGTTCTTCCATCAGCTCTTCCGATTCTTTCACATAGATAAAGCCGCGGGTAATGATGTCGGGCCCGCTGATAATCGCACCGTCTTGGCTGGACAGGTTTACGCATACTACGATCATGCCGTCCTGGGCCAGGTGCTTTCTGTCCCGCAGGACGACGCTGCCCACATCGCCCACACCTGTGCCGTCCACGAACACTTTGCCAGCAGGCACAGAGCCGTTTACTTT
Source organism: Faecousia sp. (assembly GCA_045601475.1). Lineage (GTDB taxonomy): Bacteria > Bacillota > Clostridia > Oscillospirales > Oscillospiraceae > Faecousia. The sequence goes on along the minus strand of JAZRZT010000090.1, from coordinate 23,734 downwards.
CATGGACTTTTTGCCCAGTTCGATCACAGTACCGATGTCAGCGATGCAAATATTTTTGGCAGGTGTGCCCATCTGCTGCGCCAGTTTCCCATGGATCTGCAGATGCCGCTGCTCGCCGTGGACAGGAATGAAGAAACGGGGGCGGGTGAGGGCGTGAATGATCTGCAATTCGCCCTGGCAGGCGTGACCGGAAACATGAAGTCCCTCGCTCTTTTCGTACACCACATCCGCGCCCTTGCGATACAGCTCATTGATGATCCGGGACACCGCCTTTTCGTTGCCGGGAATGGCAGAGGCGGAAATAATAATGCGGTCACCGGATGTGATATCGATCTGCTTGTGGGTGGAAAATGCCATGCGGTACAGAGCGGACATATTCTCGCCCTGGGAGCCGGTGGATACGATGACCACCTTGTTCTTAGGCAGGCTCTTGGTTGCCGCAAGGTCTACGATGGTGCCGGCAGGCACCTTGATATAACCTAACTCCTGAGCCACCTTCAGCATGTTTTCCATGCTTCTGCCGGTAACGGCCACTTTTCTTCCATAGCGGTGGGCAGTTGCCAAAACCGCTTGGATTCTGTGCATATTGGATGCGAAAGTGGTCACCACGATCCGCTGATTGCAGTTTTTAAACTGACGGTCAAGACTTTCAGCCACAATGTTTTCGCTGGGGGTAAAGCCCGGGCGTTCCACATTGGTGGAGTCGCACAGCAGGGCCAAAACACCCTCGTTGCCCAACTGACCCAGACGGGTCATGTCGATCATGCCGTCTTTGGCGGTAGGGTCGATCTTAAAGTCGCCGGTCATGACCACAGTGCCCACGGGCGTGTGTATGGCGAATGCTACAGCGTCGGCGATGGAGTGATTTACATGAATGAATTCTACGGTAAAGCAGCCGGCTTTTACCACATCGCCGGGCTTATGGGTCACAAGCCGTACCTTGTCGGCAATACGGTGCTCTTCCAGTTTCAGCTTCACAAGACCGCAGGTCATGGCGGTGGCGTGTATGGGGCAGCTTACCTGCTGCATGCAGTAGGGGATCGAGCCAATGTGGTCCTCGTGACCGTGGGTAATAAACATGCCCCGCAGTTTCTTTGCATTTTGGGTCAGGTAGGAGAAATCGGGGATCACCAGGTCAACACCGTACATATCTTCATCGGGAAAACCCACACCGCAGTCCACCACGATCATATCCTTGCCATATTCGAAAACGGTGATGTTTTTGCCAATCTCATCCAAGCCCCCGAGGGGGATGATCTTCAATTTTTCAGCCAATGATAAAAGCTCCTTTCAAAAAAGACAAAACAAAGCAGGCAGCCGCTTGTATCGCCGCAGCCCTGTATCGCTGCATTGGGAACAAAAAAACGCCCGCATAAGTACTTATAAAATTTCAGTTGCGAAGGCCTGCCACCTGTCGCGCTACAGGTATAGTATACCACAATCTTCTACGGTTGTACACATTTATTTTCCGCCGGAAAGAACGGACAAACGACAAAACAAACCGGTGAAATCTTTATTATAATGAAAAATAACAGTTGCCACATGCAGCCTGGTTTGCTATAATGGACAAAATAGTGACTATGTTATAATGGGAGGTATCCCTATGAATAAGAAACTTGGCAGACTCTTAAATCCCGGCGTATGGGTCTACTTTGCGTATATGCTGTGCTTTGTATTAGTTGCGGCCCTGTTTGAGCACTATTATTTGGCAATCATTGAGCTGCTTCTGACAGCGCTGTTGTTCACCGGATACTTGATCTATCGGTCCAACCGCCGTCGGGAACTGGACAGCTTTGCCCAGAAGCTAACCGACGAAATGACAGGAACAAACGGTACAAGATTACCTTTCCCCAGTGCGGTGGTGCGGCTGTCCGACAATATGGTGGTGCATACCAGTCATCGCTTTGCCGCTTTGACCGGTTATGAAGATACCATGACCCAGCGGTGCATTGAGGATGTGCTCCCGGGCCTGTCCCTGGATTGGCTGGTCTCCGGTAAGCACGAATCTCCCCGCGATATCACCCTGGGTGGCCGCCGCTACCGCGTGCACGGCAGTACTGTGAAAGCTGATGACCCCAATGCTACGGTGCTGGGCGTTTTGTATTTAGCAGACCTGACAGAACTCTATCAGGTACGGGATGAGTATATCCGCTCCCGGCCAGTGGTATCCATCATTTTGGTGGACAACTATGAGGAATTGACCCGCAATCTTTCCGAGGGCGCGATCTCTGCGCTGAATGCAGGTATCAATAATGCCATCACCCAGTGGGCGGAAGGCTATCACGGACTTCTTCGTCGATTGGAGAAGAACCGTTTCCTGCTGGTGTTTGAAAAGCGCGACCTTAGGGAGGCGATAGAGCAAAAATTCTCCATTTTGGATCAGATCCATGAGATCACCAGCCCTTCGGGCCTGGCAGCATCTATTTCCTTTGGTCTGGGCGTAGACGGCGCAACGTTCGAGGAATCCTATGAATTTGCGGCGCTGTCCATTGAAATGGCGCTCAGCCGCGGCGGCGACCAGGCGGTGGTGAAGGATCGTTTGAACTTCCAATTCTTCGGTGGCCGAACTAAGGAAACAGACCACCGCAGTAAGGTGCGTTCCCGCGTGACAGCCAACTCCCTGATGGAGCTCATCGGACAGAGCAGTTCTGTGTTCATTATGGGCCATAAGAATGCGGATCTGGATGCCGTCGGTGCGGCGATGGGTGTTGCCTGTCTGTGCCGCAAGAAGAACAAGCCTTTTTACATTGTTTTGGATGTCCATAACAATGCTGCACCCAAAATGATCAGTGAGATCTGTAAGGACCCGGAGTACCGGGGCACGGTGATTTCCGGCCAGGATGCGCTGCTGCATTGCGATAACCGCAGTACTCTTGTGGTTGTGGACACCACCCGCCCGGACCAACTGGAGTTCCGCCCGCTGCTGGAGAGCATTTCCCGTGTCTGTGTGATCGACCATCACCGCCGGGCAGCGGATTATATCACTCCTGTAGTTGTCAATCTTCACGAGCCCTATGCGTCTTCCGCTTCTGAACTCACAACGGAGCTTCTGCAGTATGCAGTAGAGAAGAAGGATGTGCTGCCGGTGGAGGCAAAGGCGCTGCTGGCAGGTATTTTCCTGGATACCAAGAGTTTCCAGGTCCGCACCGGCGAGCGTACCTTTGAAGCCGCGGCGTATCTGCGGCAGCTGGGTGCGGATACGGTGGAAGTGAAGAAGCTTCTGCAAAACAATTTCGACGAAACTGTTACCAAGTATCAGATCATCCAGGCAGCCCGCCTGTACCGGGACGAGATCGCCATTGCCGCGCTGAACGGGGAGACCTCCCGTACCCTGGCAGCCCAGGCGGCGGACGAACTTCTGAATATATCCGGCATCACCGCATCTTTTGTGCTGTATCCGGATGGAGAACAGGTGATCATTTCTGCCCGCAGCATCGGCAGCGCCAATGTGCAGGTGATCTTGGAGCCTTTGGGCGGTGGCGGCAATACCGCAACTGCCGGTGCCCAGGTGCAAAACAGCACGGTCCGTGATGTTTTGGAGCGCCTGGTCCAGTCTATCGACCAGTATTATGAACCCTAAAAGGAGTTAAGGATATGAAAGTTATTTTGTTGCAGGATGTAAAGGGTAAGGGCAAGAAGGGCCAGCTTTTGGATATCTCCGATGGCTATGCCAGAAACTTCCTGCTGCCCCGTAAGCTGGCGGTAGAAGCCACCGCCGATGCACTCAATACCAAGAAGATGAATGATAAAGCCGCTGCTGAGAAGGCCGCTAAGGAACGGGCGGAAGCTGTGGAGATTTCCAAAAAGCTGCGGGAGATGACCTTGGTTGTCACTGCCAAGGGCGGCGGCGCAGGCCGACTTTTCGGATCTGTGACCAACCAGGAAATCGCCGATGCCCTGAAGGCGAAGTCCGGTATCACCCTGGATAAGCGGAAGATTGTGATTGCCGACTCCATCAAGAGCGTAGGCACTTACACTGTCCAGTGCAAGCTGGGCTACGAGATCACCGCGCCTCTGACTGTGAAGATCGAAGAGGCTTAAATATTTCGAAAATATATAGAAAGAAAGGAGATTGCACATGGACGAAGAACTGATTGGTTTGCAGCCGCCCCAGTCTGTGGAAGCGGAGCAGTCTGTCTTGGGCGCGATCCTCATTGACAGCACCTGCCTGCCGGATATCGTGGGCATTTTGCAGCCGAAGGATTTCTTCCTGCGGCAGAACCGTGAGATCTACGAAGCGATCTACACCATGTTCAATTTCTCTCAGACCATCGACCCGGTCACCGTACTGGATAAGATGCGGGAACTGGGATTCTACCGGGATACGGAGCAGGAAAACTCCCGGGATTACATCCGCCAGCTCATGGAGATCACCCCCACCACAGCCCATGCGGTGCGGTATGCCAATATTGTCCGGGACAAGGCGATTTTGCGCGGCCTGGCGAATGCTGCAAAGGACATCTCCGAAACAGTCTATAGTCAGGTGGGCACGCCCGCAGAAATGCTGGAGAGCGCAGAGAAGAAGATCTATGCCCTTCGCAAAGGCGAGCGTGGCGACTCTCTGGAGCATATCGGCACCACCTTGGTAAGAGTCTTTGATAACCTGACTGAGTTGAGCCAATCTGATTCCAACTTCCCCGGCCTGTCCACAGGTATGCGGGATCTGGACAGAAAGATCAACGGTCTGAACAAGTCTGACCTGTTGCTGCTGGCGGCACGTCCTGCCATGGGTAAGACGGCGTTTGCTCTGAATCTGGGCCTTAATGTGGCAAAGAAGTATGATAAGACCGTGGCCATGTTCTCCTTGGAAATGTCCCGGGAACAGCTTGCCATGCGCCTTCTTGCCATCGAAAGCTTTATCGACAGCCAAAAGATGGCTACCGGTAAACTGACGGAAGAGGAGTGGACCAAGCTGTGTATGGCTTGCAGCTCCTTGAGCCAGACCGATATCCGTGTGGATGACAATGCTTCCATCACCGTGGCGGAAATGAATGCAAAATGCCCCCGCCTGGACAACCTGGGCCTGGTGATCGTGGACTACCTGCAGCTGATGAACGGCTCCGGCTACGGCAAGGGCGGCGACAGCCGTGTGAATGTGGTCAGTGAGATCTCCCGTTCTCTGAAGATTATGGCCAAGGAACTGAATGTTCCCGTTGTCTGCCTCAGCCAGCTGTCCCGTGGCCCGGAAGGTCGTCCCGACAAGCGCCCCATGCTCTCTGACTTGCGTGAATCCGGTGCTATCGAGCAGGATGCGGACGAAGTGCTGTTTTTGTACCGTGACGAGTACTATAACCCCAACAACGAAGAGAATAAGGGCATTGCGGAATGTATCGTGTCCAAGAACCGCCATGGCGAAGTGGGCACAGTAAAGCTGCAGTGGATCCCTCAGTATCAGACCTTTACCGATCTGGAGTGGAAGCATGCTGAATAAGCTTTTGGCTTTGGTCCGCCGCTATGATATGGTTGCCCCGGGTGATACCGTGATCTGCGCGGTTTCCGGCGGCGCGGATTCCATGGCGCTTCTGTGGGCAATGTATCTAATGCGGGAGAAGCTGGGAATTACATTGGAGGCGGCGCATTTCAACCATCACCTGCGTGGCGGGGAGTCGGACCGGGACGAATCTTTTGTAAAAGATTTCTGTGACGGCTTTGGTATCCCTTTGCACATGGGTGAAGCAGCAGTGATACCCGGTAAGAAGGGCTTAGAGGCAGCGGCAAGAGATGCTCGCTATCAATTCTTTTCTTCTCTTTGCGGTAAGATCGCCACGGCCCATACCGCCGATGACAATGCGGAAACCGTGCTTATGCACATGGTCCGGGGCACCGGCCTTAAGGGACTTGGGGGCATCACCCCGGTCAGAGGTGTTTTTATCCGCCCCATGCTCTTGGTTACAAGAGAAGAGGTGTTGGCCTTTTTGGAGGAGTACCATATTGCTTTCGTGACCGACAGCAGTAATGATACGGACCTGTTTCTCCGTAACCGCCTCCGCCATAAGGTGCTGCCGCTACTCCGTGAAGAAAACCCCAGAATCGCCCAAAAGCTTTCCGCTATGGCGCTGCGCCTGCGGGAGGATGAAAAAGCATTGGCTTTTCATGCGGAAGAGGAAAAGTCCTTGGATGTTAGGAAGTTACGGCAGTTATCACCTGCTGTTAAAAGCCGGGTCCTTGGAGAAATTCTGCAGGATTTTGGCGTAATCGAACCGGATGCGGAGCATATCGCGCTTTTGGATGCCGTGGTTACTTCGGACTGTCCGTCCGCATCTGCGAATTTCCCGGGAAATGTAAAGATCGGCCGCGACTATCACCTGTTGGAAAAGATAGAGGAGCGGGAACCGCTTTGCATAGAACTGACACGAAACGGCACGACCGAGATCCCGGAATTGGGCCTTCGTGTGATTTGCAGGGAGGAAGAGGACGGGATGTTTGTGCCCCAGGGCAAACTGGTCCTGCGTTCCCGGCAAAGCGGCGATACCATGCGCCTTTCCGGCGGCACAAAAAGTTTAAAGAAACTGTATATCGACAAGAAGATCCCCGCCCACCGGCGTAACAGCATTCCTGTCATTGCCGATGATGGGGGCGTTTTGTGTGTATACGGTCTGGGCAATAATCTGGACCGTGTGACAGAGGGCAAGGGCATTTCTGTCCGCTTCGAGTCCTATACAAAGTAAGGAGAACCCATTTTGAAAAAAAGCAGAATTTTACCCATTATTATATACGCAGCCGTTCTGATCCTGCTGTTTTCCTGGATCATGAATATATTTGGATTCGGAAAGGACGCTCTTTCCTATTCTCAGATTGTGGAACTATTCCGTAAGGAACAGGTGAAAAGCTTTGAGGTGGAAGGAAATGAGATCCACCTTGTGTTGCACCAGTCCTTGAACGGCAAGACCCAGTTGGTGGCAGATTTGGCAAATCCCGAAAGCTTCCGCCAGGAAATGTGGGAGACCATTCAGAGCCAGTCGGAAAACGGTATTCTGGAAAGCTACAACTTTGTTCCCGAGGATAAAGGCTCTCCCTTTGATTATATCGTTCCCATTGTGATCTCCGGATTGATTTTGATCTTTGTGTGGATTTTGCTGGTGGGTCGCGCCAACAACAATAACCCCATGGCCAATTTTGGCAAAGCCCGCACCATCAATGGCCTGCAGGGCAAGAAGGTTACCTTCGCCGATGTTGCCGGTGTGGAGGAGGAGAAAGCAGAGCTGCAGGAAGTGGTGGATTTTCTCCGCAATCCCCAGAAGTTTGCCGATATCGGCGCGCGTATTCCCCATGGCATCCTGCTTTCCGGCCCTCCCGGCACCGGTAAGACCCTTTTGGCCCGTGCAGTAGCCGGTGAAGCCAATGTGCAGTTTCTGTCTATCTCCGGCTCTGATTTTATGGAGATGTATGTGGGTGTGGGCGCCAGCCGTGTCCGAGATCTTTTTGAACAGGCGAAAAAGGTTGCCCCTGCCATTATCTTCATTGACGAGATCGACGCTGTGGGCCGTAAGCGTGGCTCCGGCCTGGGCGGTGGACATGATGAAAGAGAGCAGACGCTCAACCAGCTTCTTGTAGAGATGGACGGTTTTGAAAAGAATGAGGGCGTCATTGTCCTGGCTGCTACCAATCGTCCGGACATTCTGGACCCTGCCCTCTTGAGACCCGGCCGTTTCGACCGTCAGATCTATATCGGAACTCCGGACTCCAAGGGCCGCGAAGAGATTTTGAAGGTCCACGCCAAGGGTAAGCGCCTGGATGACTCTGTGGATCTGCATACCGTGGCTATGGCTACCTCCGGGTTTACCGGTGCGGACCTGAGCAACCTCATCAATGAGGCTGCGATCCTGGCCGCACGGGATAACCGCCCTGTACTGAACATGAAGGATTTAAATGATGCCATGATGAAGATCCTGGCAGGTCCGGAGAAGCGCAGCGCGATCAAGCTGAAGAAAGACCTGAAGATCACCGCTATCCACGAGGCCGGCCATGCTGTGGCGATGCACAGCCTGCCCACCCACGACCCGGTACACCAGATTTCCATTATCCCCCGGGGCAGGGCACTGGGCCTAACCTGGACCCAACCCAAGGAGGACAGTAACCACCTGACCCGCAACGAGATGTACGAGCAGATCGTAGGCCTTTTGGGTGGACGTGTGGCGGAAGCCATCTTCCTGCAGGATATCTCCACAGGTGCTTCCAATGATATTGACCGTGCTTCCAAACTTGCCCGGGATATGGTTGGTCGGTACGGTATGTGCGAGAAATTAGGTACTGTCTCCTATACCTCCGGTGACGAGGTGTTCATCGGCAGAGATTTTGAGAAAACCAAGGGTTATTCCGAAAAGGTGGCCGGCACCATCGACGATGAGGTGAAGTCCATTATGGACAAGGCTTATGACCAGTGCCGTGAGATCCTGACCCGTGATGCGGATAAGATGAAGGCAGTTGTGGAATTCCTTTTAGAGCATGAGACCATGACCGGCGCGCAATTTGCCCAGTGCATGGCAGGCGAGGAGATTGAGGAAGCCACCGAGACATCTCTGTTTGATAAATTCCGTGAAGAATAAGATAAAGCCGCGGGCTGATGCCCGCGGCTTTTATGATACACGGGGTTAGTGCAAGTTGCACAAAATAATGGCTGCAAATTCGGCATGCAAATGTGGAATTTATAAAATCTTTTCGTGCTTTTTGGCCGCAAGTATGCTATACTATTACTGACAGCAAATGCTGCAGGGAAAAGGAGCCATTATGAACAACATATTGTTTTTTCTGACGCCGAAGGCTATGTGTGCTTTCGTGTACGATGATTTTACTGTCCGGCAGGCCATTGAGAAGATGGAAGCATCCGGTTATGCGTCTCTACCCATACTTAATAAAAAAGGCGAATACAGAGGAAGTCTCACGGAAGGCGACCTTCTGTGGGCCATGAAAAACCTGTGCTATATGGATATGCGTCAGGCAGAAGCAAGAAAGATTATGGAGATCGACCGCCGGAGGGATAACAAGCCGGTGAAAGTCACTGCTAATATGTATGACCTGGTCTCTCGAGCCAGCGCACAGAACTTTGTGCCGGTTGTTGACGACAAGGAAACATTCATCGGTATTATTACCCGGGGCGCCATCATCAAGTACTGCCAGCAGCAATTGTTTCCCGAAGACTGAAGGATACCCTCTCAACCGAGAGGGTATCCTTTTTAGTTGCATTAGACAGGAAAATGTGCTATAATTACAGCAAATGTACCTATGGAGGGAATGTATGGACGGCGAAAAAATTAAGAAGCAGATCGGCGCCAACATCGCGTCCTACCGCAAGCGCAGCAGTATGACACAGGCAGGGCTTGCGGATAAATTGAATTATTCCGATAAGGCCGTCTCCAAGTGGGAGCGGGGAGAATCTGTTCCCGATGTGCTGACTTTGGTGAGTCTGGCAAAGCTTTTTGGCATTACCGTCGATGAGTTGCTGGTTGATCCCAATGAACTGCCTGAAAATCCCGGCAAGATTGAACGGGTGATGGAGCGGGCTCTGGAGAAGACACTCAAGCGCAAGGCGGACAAGCCGGCGATTTTAAAGCTGTCCTCCTTGGTGGTTTGGTTTGTAGCGCTTGCTCTTGTGGTGCTGATGTCCCTGTTTGACATCAAAAATACTTGGATGGCTTTTGTATATGCTATCCCCACGGATGCCATCGTGCAGCTGTGTCTGCGCTGCGCATGGAAAGATTTTCGCTGGAATCGCTACCTGATCTCCGTCATTATGTGGGGCGGCTTGCTGAGTGTTTTTGTAACCATCCTGGCTTTCGTGGACATGACACTTTGGACCCGACTTTGGCGGATATTCCTGTTGGGTATACCGGGTCAGGTCGCCATTTTGCTATCTTTTAAGCTGGTCCATAAGCCTGTGGAGGAGAAACATGGATAAGAAACAGCTGCGGCAGATGATCCGCGACAAGAAGCGGGCCATGACTGTAGACCAGATCGAGGAAAAGAGCGCCCGCCTTGGGGAGCTGTTTTTCGAAACAGAACAGTACCGCAATGCCAAAACGATCTACGGCTACCTGCCCTATAACCAGGAGGTGCGCACCGTGTTTATGCTGGAGCGGGCTCTGGAAGATGGGAAAAAGGTGGCTGTCCCCAAGGTTTACGGGGAGGAAATGCGCTTTATTTATATGACGGACCTTACACAGGTGTCCTGCGGCTATGCCAATATCCCCGAGCCTGTTGCAGATGGTCCGGTGGCGGAAGACCCCACTGCACTGGTATTGATGCCCGGCTTGGCTTTTGATTCTGCAGGCAACCGTATGGGCTACGGCGGTGGATTCTACGATAAATTCCTGGAGAAAGAGCCCAATCATCCCACGGTGGCGCTTTGCTATGATTTTCAAATGCTGCCCAACCTGGAGACTCAGGAGCATGATGTTCCTGTGGACTTGGTGCTTTGGGCGTGAGGAGATAGAGTATGCACATACCCAGCGGTACCACGGCGGAATTGACAGTACTTACTTTCCAAGAAGCGCTGGCATCTTCGGATACCCCAAACGATGAATACGACATTGGAAAGTGGCTGTATGCCCCCAATTTCTATTCTGAATATCGTTATATCCTGGGCACCCGGGGCGAAAATCCCTTGATCTGCATTGGGATTAATCCCTCCACGGCCAAACCTGATGATTTGGATAACACCTTGAAATCGGTGGAACGGATTGCTTTGGGTAACGGATTTGACAGCTTTATCATGTTCAATGTCTATGCCCAGCGGGCAACAGACCCGGACCATATGGAAGCATATTGCAACCACACGTTGCATAAAGAGAACATGAAGGCTTTTCGCTATGTGCTTTCCATCAGTAAAAATCCTACGGTGTGGGCGGCCTGGGGAACGATTATTGAGAAACGCCCCTATTTACCCGACTGCGTGAAGGACATGCTGGAACTGGGCAAAGAATTCGGCGCCAATTGGTGTTGTGCCGGCGCCATCAGCAAGAAGGGCCACCCTCATCACCCGCTGTATCTGCGTAAGGATGAAAAGATCAAACCCTTTGATGTGGAAGCCTACTTAAAAACGTTAGGAGATTGATATGGTTACCAGCGAATGTGATACCTGTTGGTACTACGATTACGATGAAGAATACGAAGAATATTACTGTATGATGGATTTAGACGAGGACGAGGTGTATCGTATCGTATCCTCTCGGAAGGATCACTGCCCCTACTACCGACAGGGCGATGATTATACATTGGCAAGGAGACAGTAATTATGAGGAAAGTTCTGATTTTAGCCCTGGCGCTTTTGATGCTTGCGGGTTGCGGGAAGCATTCCCAGGAAACCCCGGCGACGCAGCCGGAGCCTCAGGCGGACCCCGGCTGGTATATTCCGGAAAGCGAAGCGGAAAAGAGTACAAATGGTGCTGTACGGACCTACGAACTGCGCCTGACCGAGAAGGTTACCGGTATTGACGGCATCAGCGACAAACTGCTTGTAAGGACGCAAAGGGAGCTTACTGTTCTTTCCGGCGAAAATGCCGCCTTTTTTGCAGGGATCACCCCGGATTTTGCCAGTGACAGATTGCAGCCCACCAGCCAGGGTGTGGCGTATTATGAATCCCGCACCAATGAAATGGTATATCTGGACAAAAAGCTGCAGGTTATCAGCCGGATCGCCTTGCCGGAGAACATTGACGGTACGGCATTCACCACACCGGATGCCGGCGAGATCTATTACAGTGTAGGCGGCGATATCCGTGCTTTCGATACCAACCTGAACATCGCCCGCCTGGTGAAGAGTCGTTTGGTGAAATCACAGACCTTGGAGGGACTGTATTTCGGCGGCAGGATGCTTCTTTGCGCCGGGGTTCTGGAAAACGGAGGAACGGAAAAGGTATACCTGCGTACAGATAACGGCGAGACCCTCAGTACCGATGATAGCCTGGAGCTTTTGCAGACCTACGGCGATCACTATATTGCCCTTCGGACGGATGGCGCAGTGCGTCAAGTGATTTTCGGCACAAAGGATACGGAGCCCGGCGGCATTGCCACCCCGGAGGATGCGGTTGTTGTCCCTGCTGCAGAGTTAGGCGGCGTGGTGGCCTATAAGGTCGATGAGAATCATACATTGACTTTGGATTTTATTGAATGTGCCACCGGTATGCGTACCTCTGGTGCAGCGCTGGCAAATGTGGCAGCTCCTGTAGATGTTTATGCCGACCCTTTGGGCCGCTGTTTGTGGTTTGTGGCAGAGGATTTGGCAGACGGTATGCAGAAACTGTACCGCTGGGATACCGCCAAGAGCGCTGTCGCTGATGATACAAATTATACCGCTACCATCTACACTCCGGAAAACCCGGATACCGCGGGCCTGGAACTTTGCCAGGAGAAGGCGAAGAAGATAGGAAAAGCCCATGGCGTGAAGATTGCCATTTTCCAGGACGCAGTAAAAGAGACCGGCGATTACACGGTTGCCCTGGAGCACCATCCCAACGCCATTACCGCTGTTTTGGAGGAACTGGAAAAGGTTCTTCCGGAATACCCGGATAAGTTCCTAAAAGGAAGCGTCCACAAGGATCCGCACATTTGTATTGTGCGCAGCGTGGACGGCGGCAAGCAAAGCGCCCATCACTATAAAAAATCCCACGCCTACATCTTCCTGCCGGTGGGGTGCGATGTCCGAAGCCAGCTGCTCAAGAGTATGGGCTATATCGTTAACAGCCGTGTGGTCAGCAACACCTCTATGCTGGATACCTGGACAATGTTGAATCCCGAGGGATTCCAGTACGGCGAAGGAAAAGCAGAGTATCTGGAAGGGGAACAGAGGGCCTTTGCGGACATGGATGCCATGAACTCTGTGGTGGAGGATCGGGCACGCATTTTCCGGTATGCCATGGAAGAGGGGAATTCGGAAATGTTCTCTTCTGAAACTATGCAGAGTAAGCTGAAACTTCTGTGTGAGGGTATTCGCAAGGTATGGAAATGGCGCAAGGAGGAAGTCTCCTACCCCTGGGAGCAGTATTTAACAGAATCCCTTGCCTATAAGAAAAAATAAGCAAACCGGGAGTGTCTACTCCCGGTTTTCCTAAAGCGGAGAAAGATATGAATAAAGAGGCATACAAGGCAATTGAAACTTATATGGCAAGCTGCACGGAAGACAGCGCCCACGATAAGGAACATATCTACCGGGTGTTAAATAACGCCCTTCTGATCGCCCAGGACGAGGAGAAAGTGGATTACGATATTCTGATCACCGCTTGTCTTTTACATGATGTGGGACGTATCGATCAAATGAGAGACCCCTCATTGTGCCACGCAGCCGTGGGCAGCGAGAAAGCAAGGACGTTCTTGCTGGAGCAAGGATATCCGGAAGTGTTTGCGGAGACTGTTGCGGATTGTATCCGCACGCACCGATTCCGCAAGAACGCACCTCCGCAGAGCCTGGAGGCCAAGATCCTCTTCGATGCGGACAAACTGGATGTGGTGGGCGCTATGGGCATTGCCCGGACTCTGGCCTACCAGGGCGCTTTGGGCGCACCGCTTTACACCAAACTTCCCGATGGGTCTGTCAGCGACGGAACAGGGGAGGTGCCCTATTCCTTCTTCCGGGAGTATAAGTTTAAGCTCCAGAATCTCTACGACCGCTTCTACACCGAAAAGGGCAGGGAACTGGCCGTGGAACGCCGCCCTGCCGCCGAGGCCTTCTACAATTCCCTTTACAACGAAGTCACGCAATCCTGTGAAAGTTTGGATGACTTGTTAGAAAAGAATATGGAATAAGAAAAACCCTGGAATCCGGTTGGATTCCAGGGTTTTGTAACTAGGTGAAAATACTTCATGGACTCTTCCACAGCAACAGCCACGGAGACGGTCATACCGACCATGGCAAGCAATGCGAAGCATTGCCGTAGAAATCTAAGCAACCTGCCGGTGGCAGGTTGCCACATTACATGGTCAGAAAAGTGCCCTCTGCAAAAGCAGAGGGCACGATTTTAAAGCTTGATTATTTCATGGACTCTTCGACTGCAACAGCCACGGAGACGGTCATACCGACCATGGGGGAGCGATGGGAGCGCGGCCTGTGGCGGGAGGAGCGACCTGAGCGAGTGGCAGCGGTCGGTGTGCAACGCAGGCGCTTAGTCGCCAAGGCGCACACCGGGTACCGCAACAGGGGGAGCGATGCGCAGCATTGCGACTCAAATATGCAACCTGCGTTTGCAGGTTGCTACCTTGCCATGGTCGGAACAAAAAGTGACCTCTGCAAAAGCAGAGGTCACGATTCTATATAATTGATTACTTCATGGACTCTTCGACTGCAACAGCCACGGAAACGGTCATACCGACCATGGGGTTGTTACCAGCGCCCAGGAAGCCCATCATTTCCACGTGGGCGGGGACGGAGGAAGAACCTGCAAACTGTGCATCGCCATGCATACGGCCCATGGTGTCGGTCATGCCGTAAGAAGCGGGACCTGCAGCCATGTTATCGGGGTGCAGAGTACGGCCGGTGCCGCCGCCGGAAGCAACGGAGAAGTACTTACGACCGGTCTCCATGCACTCCTTCTTGTAGGTGCCGGCAACGGGATGCTGGAAGCGGGTGGGGTTGGTGGAGTTACCGGTGATGGAAACATCAACACCCTCGTGACGCATAACAGCAACACCTTCGCGGACGTCGTCACAGCCGTAGCAGTTAACGGCAGCGCGCCCGCCGTCGGAGTAAGCAATCTTCTCAACGATCTTCAGCTCGCCGGTGTAGTAGTCGAACTGGGTCTTCACGTAGGTGAAGCCGTTGATACGGGAGATGATCTGAGCAGCGTCCTTGCCCAGACCGTTGAGGATAACACGCAGGGGCTCCTTGCGAGCCTTGTTGGCGGAGCGGGCAATGCCGATAGCGCCTTCAGCAGCGGCGAAGGACTCGTGGCCGGCCAGGAATGCAAAGCACTTGGTCTCGTCACGCAGCAGCATAGCGCCCAGGTTGCCGTGGCCGATACCGACCTTGCGGTCCTCAGCAACGGAGCCGGGGATGCAGAAAGCCTGCAGGCCGATGCCGATAGCCTCAGCGGCCTCAGCAGCGTTCTTAACACCCTTCTTC
This sequence comes from Faecousia sp., assembly GCA_045601475.1. GTDB lineage: Bacteria > Bacillota > Clostridia > Oscillospirales > Oscillospiraceae > Faecousia. Next base: position 8,685 of record JAZRZT010000090.1, on the reverse strand, counting down.
AGAGCGATGGCAGCGCCAACGCAGTATGCCCATGCCACGTCCTCGAATGCGATGGGCTGAATGCCCTTGACGATCTCGTAGGGGTCGAAGCCCTTAGCTACGCAGATGTCGCGGCACTCTTCAACGGAGTTCAGACCATACTGAGCCAGGACGCCGTTGATCTTGTCGATTTTTCTTTCGTAACCTTCAAACAAAGCCATTGTAGCGTCCTCCTCTTATTCGTGGCGGGGGTCGATGTACTTGACAGCGTCAGCAAAGCGGCCGTAGGAGCCCTTAGCCTTCTTCAGTGCCTCGTTGGCATCGTCGCCCTTCTTGATGAAGTCCATCATTCTGCCCAGATTGATGAACTCGTAACCGGTGATCAGGTCGTCCTTGTCCAGAGCGATACGGGTAACGTAACCCTCAGCCATCTCCAGGTAACGGGGGCCCTTCACCTTGGTAGCGAACATGGTGCCCACCTGAGAGCGCAGGCCCTTGCCCAGGTCTTCCAGGGAGGCGCCGACTGCCAGGCCGTCCTCGGAGAATGCGGACTGGCTGCGACCGTAAACGATCTGCAGGAACAGCTCGCGCATAGCAGTGTTGATGGCGTCGCACACCAGGTCAGTGTTCAGAGCCTCCAGCAAAGTCTTACCGATGAGGATCTCGGAAGCCATAGCTGCGGAGTGGGTCATGCCGGAGCAGCCCAGGGTCTCCACCAGAGCCTCTTCGATGATACCCTCCTTAACATTCAGGGTCAGCTTGCAGCAGCCCTGCTGGGGAGCACACCAGCCGATACCGTGGGTAAAACCGCTGACGTCCTTGATCTCCTTGACCTGAACCCACTTGCCCTCTTCGGGAATGGGAGCGGGACCGTGATAGGCGCCCTTGGCCACGGAGCACATGTGCTGTACTTCAGTACTGTAAATCATGGCAATTTTCCTTTCTTTTCAAAAGACGTTTTACGCCTTTGGTTATATTAGTTCGGAAAACCGAATTTTCCTTATGATATTATACAGATTTTCGGTTTGCTTGTCAATCGGAAAACACGGATTGTTTCTTCGTTTGTGGGCATACTTGTAACATCATGAAAAAAAGGAGGAAAAGGTCATGAACCACAATGCCAACAAGTGCATTGAGTGCACCGTTACTCAGTGTGTGCACCATTGCGATGAAGCAAACTACTGCTCTCTGGAGCGGATCATGGTGGGCACCCACGAGGCAAATCCCACTGTGGACCAGTGCACCGACTGCATGTCCTTCCGTAAGAAGTAAAAAAGATAAGATTGCGACGGGATCCGTCGCAATCTTTTTTTCTTGACGAAACAGGGGATTGTGGTACAATTCATAATGAGATGTAATGTATACTGGGAGGTATACCCTTATGGAAAATTATGATTCTTATGTACCCGAGGAGGAACTGGTATCCGCAGTGCCTGTGGAGGCGGAAACGCCCGCGCCTCAGTTTCAGCCGGACATTCCTCAGCCTAAAACAAAAAAGAAGGGGAAGGGCGGTAAGGCTGTTCTGTCTGTGTTTCTTGCGCTGGTATTGGTGGCAGGCAGCTGTGCGGCAACGGCATACTGCATGAACCTTATTTGGGAACGGAAGATTCAGAAATATTATACCGGCATGAACAATGCCCTTTCCGAGTTCCGGGAGGAAATCGGTAGTGGTCAGAATCCCTCTGTAGTCTTGCCTGACGGTGAGGTAGTTACCGGGGAACTGACTCCGGCCCAGGTCTATGCCATGAATGTAAACGCCGTGGTGGCCATCTCCAACCAGGGTCTGACCACCAATATTTTCGGTCAGACCTCCGAGACAGCCTCCTCCGGCAGTGGTTTTATTATTTCCGCCGACGGCTATATCGTATCCAATTACCATGTTGTTTCCGGTGCGAACACTTTGATGGTTATCACTTCTGACGGTAAGGAATATGATGCCAAACTGGTGGGTTATGACGAGAGCAACGACCTTTCTGTTTTGAAGATCGAGGCAGAGGGGCTGACCTTTGCTAAGCTCGGTAGCAGCGATGCCTTGGTGGAAGGTGAGAAAGTGGCTGCGATCGGCAATCCTTTAGGAGAACTGACCTCCACGCTGACAGTGGGCTACATCAGCGCCAAGGGTCGCCGTGTCAATACCGATGGTACATCTATGGAAATGCTCCAGACCGACGCGGCTATCAACTCCGGCAATTCCGGTGGCCCTCTTTTCAACATGAAAGGAGAGGTGATCGGCATTACCACCGCCAAATACAGCGGCACCAGCAATTCCGGCGCTACCATTGAAGGGATTGGGTTTGCGATTCCAATGGATGACGTTAAGGGTATGATCGATGATCTGAAAGAATTCGGTTATATCAAGAGCGGTTACCTGGGAGTAACAGTTCAGGATGTGGCGGTGTCTGCGGCGGAACAGTACGGCTTGCCTTTGGGAGCCCTTGTTGTAGAAGTAAGCCCCGGCGGCTGTGCGGAAAAGGCCGGCCTGAAAGCAAAGGATATCGTAACGGATCTTGGCGGGGTAAAAGTGGAATCTCTGTCCGATCTCACCCGCGCTCTGGGAAAGTATGAGGGTGGAGAAGAGGTGGTAATCACGGTCTACAGAAGTGGCCAAACCTTACATCTGCCCGCTGTCCTGGACAGCAAACCCCGTACACAGCAACAGCCCCAGATACAGCCGACCCAGCCTATACAGGGTGGAAATGATTTTGGCTGGTTTAATCCCTTTGGTTAAGCTGTGTCGAATATTGTCGAATAACAGTGGTGTGCAGGTTGTTGCATGTTGTAATGTTGTGTGATAATCTGTATGTATTCTGCCTTGAAAGAGGGTGCAGTATGCTGAAAATACTGGTAGCAGATAGATCCGAGGCCTTTTCCAAGCGGCTGGCGGAGGAACTTTCGTGTATTGCGGAAGTGCAGTTGTGCAGAACAGGTAAGGAAGTGCTGGAAGAATATTCAACATTTCAGCCTGATATGATAGTTTTGGAACTGGAATTGCCTGAATTGGATGGACTTGGGTTGCTGCGCACATTGCGCGCGACAGGATCTCAGGTGCCGGTGCTTGCAATGTCCGGCACGGTTCAAAGTAGATTTGTGCAGCAATCGTTGGTTCGGTTGGGCGTGGAGTTTGTCCTGCCCAAACCGTGTACTGTGGCTGCTGTGGTGTCACGGTTACAGGAGATGGCTTGCATTTTGCGCAACAGGGAATGGACTGCTGATGATCAAGCTACCAATCTGTTGCTACATATGGGTTTCAGTACAAAAAGCGTTGGCTTTTGTTTTGTTCACGATGCCGTTTGCATGCTGACAGTCGACAGAATGCGCTTTCTAACGAAAGAGATCTATGTTGAGCTGGGAAAACGTTATGGCAGCAGTAAAGAGGCTGTGGAACGGGCGATTCGTTGTGCGATCGAGAGAGCCTGGAAGACCCGAGATGAGCGTGTTTGGCGTTGCTTTTTTGCGCCTGGAAGCCGCGGCGTGGTGGAAAAGCCATCCAATGCAGTGTTCCTTCGCCGTTTGGCACTTTCCTTGGAAAATAAGAATGTTGTGTAAATTTTATGGGCTATATCTTGTAATTTGTTACTTTTTATAGTATACTTATTTGTTGTATGCTGTAACCGACACGTTATGAAAGGCGATGAAAATAATGAAGGGTAGCAAGAAGGCATCTGCAAAAAAGACAGTGCTGACTGTACTGTGCGTATTTCTCGCGGTGGTCCTGGCAGTTTTGATCGGTGTGACCATTTATATGGAAAGCTTCTTAGGCCTTATTAACAAGGCTGATCCCAATGAAACACAGGACTATATGTCCGAAGAGGAATATATGCAGAGCGAGGGGGAAGATGAGGAAGCGACCGGCCCCGAGGAGGACCCCGATTCTGTGGAGTGGGGTGACGTGGATCCCATTGTGAGCAGTAAGGATATCATCAATATCCTCCTTGTTGGTCAGGACAAGAGAAAGACCGGCGGCAACGCAAGATCGGACGCTATGATCCTTTGCACCATCAATAAGAGCGCGAAAACCATTACCATGATTTCTTTCATGCGGGATATGTATGTGCAGATTCCCGGAAAGAGTGATAACCGTATCAATGCCAGCTATGCTATGGGTGGCGTACCACTCCTGAAGGAAACTTTGGCAAAGAACTTTGGCGTAACCATTGACGGTTATGCGGAGATCGGTCTTTACGGTTTTAAAGACGTAATCAATCTCGTTGGCGGCGTTGATATTGAACTTACCGATGCAGAAGCCAAGTATCTCAACAAGCGAGGCAACTGGGACTTGGAGGATAATGCCGGCGAATGGAAGCTGAAGGAAGGCGTTAACCATTTGGATGGTTCTCAGGCCTTGGCTTATGCTCGTATTCGTAAGGTCGGCAATGGCGATTTTGGCCGTACAAACCGTCAGAGAATTGTGCTGAGCAAACTGATGGAAAAGGCAAAAACCATGAATCTGTCGGAAGTGAATGCCTTGCTGCGCGAGATACTCCCGTTGATCAAAACCGATTTGTCCGACAAGGAAATCATGAGTTATATTATGACAGTGTTCCCCATGCTGGGTGACGCAAAGATTCAGACCCAGCAAATTCCTGCCAGCGGCACCTATAGAATGTCCACGGTCAGAAAGATGTCTGTGCTGATTCCTGATCTGAAAAAGAACCGAGCGGTACTGGAAGAGATCATGAAAGGCTAATAGAATAATCCCCCGGACAAAAAGTCCGGGGGATTTTATGTTCATTATTCTTCCCAGTTGTGCCAGATGTTCTGCACATCGTCATCATCTTCCATGATGTCGATAAGCTTCTCCATGAGCTTGATATGTTCCTCGCTCTCCAGCTTCTGATAGTTCTGGGGGACCATCTCAATCTGAGCAGATGCAAACTGGTAGTTCTTTGCACCCATAGCTTCCGCAACGGCATTGAAATCGTCGGGATCGGTGTAGATGGTGAAGCAGCCTTCCTCGGCCTCAAAATCGTCAGCGCCGCAATCCATGGCATCCATCATGACGGTATCTTCGTCCAGGTCGCCGTCCTCGTTGTCAATGACCAGCACACCCTTCTTGTCAAAGCTCCAGCTGACGCAACCGGAAGCGCCCAGGTTGCCGCCGAATTTATCAAAGTGGTGACGCATGGAGCCTGCGGTGCGGTTGCGGTTGTCGGTCATAGTCTCCACGACCCCGGCAACCCCGCCGGGGCCGTAGCCTTCGTAGGTGATGGATTCGTAGCTGTCGCCGCCGCCGGCACCGGCAGCCTTCTCCAAGCAACGCTTGATGTTGTCGTTGGGCATGTTGGCAGCTTTTGCCTTGGTAATGACGGTAGCCAGGCGGGAGTTGTTGGCGGGATCGGTGATGCCACCGCCTTCCTTAACAGCCACGATCAGCTCTTTTGCAATTTTGGTAAAGGCTGCAGCACGCTTTGCGTCCTGTGCGCCCTTGGTTTTCTGAATATTATGCCATTTGGAATGTCCGGACATAGAAATCGTTCCCTTCTTTGGATGTTCAAGATATTTTAGCACAGGAAAACTGCAAAATCAACACATCACAGGAAGAATTTTGCACAATCTGCGTGTTCTTTGGAGGTAAGTACCGCCAGTTCGGGGAAACCTCTTTGTAACATTTCAGCCAGATACGAACAAACGGGGTTTTCTGTGTGGAAATGGCCCGCATCAATGAGGTTCAGTCCCAGCGCCTTGGCATCCCAGAAATGGTTGTACCGCAGATCCGAAGTGACGAATGTATCGCAGCCTGCCATGGCTGCTTTCTTCATTTCCCCGGCGCAGGCACCACCGCCTACAGCTACCTTGCGAACGGGCTTTCCTCCGTCCACATACTTGAGCGCATCGCAGCCCAAAGCGGTCTTAACTGTTCCCAAAAACTGTGTAAGGGGTTGCTCCGCCACGGAACCTTGCCGCAGAAGACCCCACTGCCGGCCTTGTTCGTCGACACCGGCAGGGTCTATCACGGAAATGTTCTCAAGGCCTAACTTCGCGGCTAAGATGTCATTGACACCGCCGGGGGCACAGTCGAGATTGGTATGGGCGTTGATGTGGGCGATGTTGTTCTCAATCAGGAACAGAGTGTTACGGCCTTGTTCGGTGCTGTCGTTTATAAAACCTGCTTCCCAAATGAGAGCATGATGGGTCACCAAGAGGTCTGCACCTACAGCCTTTGCCTCTGCGCAAACATCGGCAAAAGGGTCTAAGGCTACAAGGACTGTCTTTACTTCCTTGTCGGAGTGACCGCAGTTCAGCCCCACATTGTCCCAATCTTCTTTCATGGCAGTGGGGGCGAAGGTTTCAATGTAATTCAAAATATCCTTAATGGTTGCCATGTTTTTCCTCCTTCAGCCAGGCAAGTTCCTGGGTGTCACCCAGCGCCTTTAATTCCTGTAAAGCGGTTGCCATGACCGGGTCGGCCTTTTCACCGCGACCTTTTACGGCCCGCTCCAGACTGAAAATCAATCTTTGATAGTACTCCGGCAGTTCCTCAGCGGGATTCTCCAACAGGGCAGGGGGGAAGTACCACTCGCCCACAGTCAGACGCCGATAATCCGGCTGCCAGACGACCTCCATAACAGTATACAGGAATCTTCCGTCCCGCAAAACCGTTTCTTCAGTAATGCGCCAGCCGCTTTCTGAGAGGTATTGTCGCAGCATAGGTGTTTTGGATTGGCATTGCAGAATTAGTCTGTATTTCTCCGATTTGAGCCAGGGGGCGGCGTCTAGAATAGATACCATGGTATCCGCGCCCATACCGGCGCAAACCAATGTATCAAACTCCCGGGGAATATTCCGCACGCCATCGGACAGGTAAAAGGATATCTTCTCCCGCACGCCGAATTTTTCCGCGTTAATCACAGCGCTTTGTAGGGGCATTTCGTTGACATCCGCAGCGATAACAGAAGAAGCAATGCCTTTTGTCAGAAGGTAGATGCCCAAATAGCCGTGGTCGCAGCCGATATCCGCCACCCGGTCACCGTGGGCAACAAAGCCGCAGCAGGCGTGCAGCCGTTTGGAAAGTGGTATCTGCATGGTTTCCTCCAAAGAAAGCTGCCATCCCAATAAAATGGGATGGCAGTGAATTACTGGGCCTTTTCAGCCTGATCGGCTTCGTAAGCCTCCAGGAAGTGGTTCAGCTGAGCCAGGAAGGGCTCGCAGTCAACGCCGTGAACAGCGCAAGCTTCTTCCACAGTCTCACCACGGGCAGAGGGGCAGCCCAAGCAGTGCATGCCGATGGCGAAGAACAGGGGAGCAGCCTGAGGAGCCATATCCATAACATCGCCGATGATGGTATTCTTTTCAATTTTAACAGCCATTGTAATGACCTCCTATTTGAATTCTCGACCTATTATAACCTTATATCACGCAAAAAACAAGTGTTTTGTCAAATATTAAACTTGGGCATGATACCGATTTTGTCCGGGGTGTGCTCCGGCAACTGCAAAAGACCGTTGCCGGGATACTCGTTACCCTCCACGATCACAGGACCGTCGGGGGTAAAGGCGATGTCCCAGCCCATATAACCGATCTGGGGGATGTCCAGTGCGGCCTCCTTTACCAGATCCATAGCCTTGTCCCAGTCGGGGAAAGTGAAGCCCTGGATCGGATTGCCGGTGACTGGGTGGTTGGCGTAGACCTTCTTTTCCTTGTCCATAGCCCGCAGGCTGATGTGACCGGTCTTTTCGTCCACAGGCACCACCATGCCGCCGTTATTTAAGTTGTCCACGTGATTGCCGTTGTTGCCCATGCGGAAGCAGGTGGTGATCACATGGGGAACGCCGTTTTTGAGGAGCGTTACCGCACGGATGGTGTTTACAGAGCCGGGGTAAATATTGGAGACCGCCGGGTGCTGGATGATCAGTTCTTCCAGAAGGGCGTTACCGTCGCTGGCCCAGAGTTCTTCGTAGGCGGCTTCGGGATTTTCAAAGGAAGAGGTCTTCAGTTTGCGGATGCCCACACCGCAGCTGCCGTCCAGGGGTTTGATCATAAAATCCTCGTGGGAAGAAAGGAAAGCAATGGCGTTATCCTTTTCCCGCATCAGTGCCCAATCCCTGTGCAGATACTTGTCGAAATGGGCGTTGAACTCGTCCTTGTTGTGAACGATGTGGTTGTAGCTTTGGTCGTTGTACTGCTTGACGATGGCATTGTTTCTGCCGCGGGTCAGATAGGTGGCCCGCTGAGCCTCCGTCATGTTAAACATCTCAAATTGTTCGTAGTCAATATGACCGGAGCCGTGCTTCATGGTGCAGCGGATCATATCCTGCAGCAGCCAAAGCTTGGATTTGCCGGTCTTCTCATGCAGGTGCGCCACGTTCTGCAGCATGGCCTTGTGGTTCATACCGAAGATGCGCTTGATAATAAATCTGAAATTTTTCAAGGAATGTCATCCTTTCGTTGTTCTTCCTTGTAAGTATACACACATTTGTGAGAAATTGCAATATTAAAGGCTCCCTTGTGTAAAGGGAGCAGTCAGCCGAATAGGCTGACTGAAGGATTGTTGCCGCCCGTAGGGCGGCATGCGCTGGAAGGGACTCGTTTCATTTGCTGCGCAAATGTAGGGTAGCCACCAGTGTTTGCACTGGTTGCAGCAATATGCCATCGGCATATTGCGATTTACATTATCCGAGTCCCAGCGTAGCAAAAAAGCAGATACCCAAATGGGTATCTGCTTTTCTGGTACGCATATTCTTATAGGATTTAGGGAAAAACCCAGTA
>JAZRZT010000089.1:0-19371 GCA_045601475.1 Faecousia sp. | reverse complement strand
AACTTTGGATGAGTCTGTTTAACGGAAAGTTGGGAAAGCTGATCGACTCCACCGCATTGAAAGCTACGGCAGCCGACAGCCGCAACGATGTGATCGCCACAGGGGCGGTGCTTCTTGCGGCTGTAGTGGAATATTTTACCCGCCTGCCCCTGGACGGATACATGGGTCTTTGCGTGGCGGTGTTTATTCTCTACAGCGGCATCTCCCTGGCCAAGGAGACCATCAGCCCCCTGCTGGGCGAGGCGGCTAGCCCCGTGTTGCGGCAGCAGATCGTGACACTGGTGGAGAGCAACCCCTATGTTCTGGGCTTCCACGATCTGATGGTTCACGATTACGGTCCGGGTCAGCGGTTTGCCAGCCTCCATGTGGAAATGGACGAAAAAGAAGATCCCATTCTTTGCCACGAGATCATCGATGACATTGAACGGGAGTGCCTGGAGAAACTTAATATCCACTTGGTGATCCACTATGACCCCGTTGTTACCGGGGATGCGGAACTGGAGGGCATGCGCCGGCAGGTGCTCTCTCATTTGCAGGAAGTGGATGAGCGCCTGACCATCCACGATTTTCGCATGGTCAAGGGCGGCGGCCACAGCAATCTGATCTTTGATGTCACATTGCCCCATGATATGATGGGTCGGGAACTGGAGATCAAGCACGGGTTGGAAAAAGCCCTGGCTGCAGAGAACCAGGGCATTTATCACACGGTGATCACTTTTGATCTGGGATTTTAAGGAAAGTTGCCGACAGCAGGCCAGCCCATAAAAACAGACTCAGCGCCCAGTATTGGCCGGAGAGCATGGGAGCAGAGACCAGAGACAGGAAAATAAACACACCGTTTACAACGCTCTCAGAGGCAAAGGCCGCGCACAGGAAAAACGCAACCAATGCTACGGTGGTGAGGCTCAATACCGCAATGCAGATCCGGCGGATAGAAAGAATTAGTTTGCGGTCCTTCCGCGTGTAGCCGTTTCCCAAAAGCAGGACGCCGGGCACAAAGCAAAGTACCGCCAGGATCACCAGCGCCGCTTTTAGGAAACCGGTGACACCGGAGAGAAAACCAAGGCCCACATTGAGAAGGTAAAGCAGGCCCCAAAGGCAAAACAAAGCAATATTCATAGGAAAACCCCCAAACTTTTCTCTATTGTACCCCATTTGGTGGCCGATAGCAAGAAAAAACTGGACAGGGTGGAAACTGTCTGCTATAATGACAGTAATTAACATAACATGGGGTGATTATTGTGAGATGTCCTTTCTGCGGCGACCAGGAAAGCAAAGTCGTGGATTCCCGCCATTCTGAGGATGGTCTGAGCATCCGCCGGCGCCGGGAATGCCTGGTATGCCAGCGCCGTTTTACAACCTACGAGATCGTGGAAAGCCTGCCCATTATCGTGGTGAAGAAGGATGGCTCCCGCCAGGGCTTTGACCGGAACAAGATCATGCAAAGCATGGTCCGGGCCTTTGATAAGCGCCAGGTGGAGACTGCCGATCTGGACCGCATTGCCACAGAAATCGAGCAGACCCTGCAGAACAGCCTGGAGCGGGAAGTGAGCACTGACCGCATCGGTGAGATGGTCATGGAGCGGATCAAGCCCCTTGACGAAGTCGCCTATATTCGTTTCGCTTCCGTATATCGGAAATTCCAGGATGTGAACGGCTTCATCCATGAGATCAATAAGTTCCTGGAGGAAAAATAAATGGATGCCGTTGTATCGCTGTTAAAAAATCTTAATTTTGAAAAAATGCTCCCCTCGTTGGGGTTTTACGTATTCTCCCTGAAGTTTTGGTGCTTTGTGCTGGTGATGGCTGGCCCTGCGGTGCTCTGGGCACTGGGGATCCTGTACCAAAAGCGCCCCCCGGAAACGCCCGACAGCTTCTGGGCCTACCGCAGCAAGGAAGCTATGCAGGACCGGCACATGTGGAACGAGGCGCATCGCATTGCGGGAGCACAGTGGTCTAAACTGGGCGCGGTCATGTGTATCGCCGGTTTGGCTGTAGGCTTTTTGGTCTTTGTCCTGCCCGGCGGCATCTCTGCGGCGCTTACATTAATTGCCACGGTTGCGGAACTGGTGGTGATCGGCGGCAGCCGCAGAAAGATCGATAACCAACTGAAAAACATATAAAAACCCTGGAGCAATTGCTCCAGGGTTTTTTATGTGATTAGTCGTTCCAGATGGGGTTGCCCAGAGCCAGCAGAGAGTAATCCAGGCTCTCGTCGTGGACTTCCACACGGTAGAACTTGGCGGTCTCATCGGCGTCAATAGCAAAGTACTGGGTCTCGCCGGGGACGATCTTCTGGCTGAACACCACGCCGGTGTCGCTGACCAGATCCACACGGTAGGTGTGAGAGGGATCGGAGAAGTTTGCGTGGAAATCACCCACGGAGAACACCACGCGCTTGCCTGCGAAGTCGCCGGTGCCACCCATGGTGGTCTCACCGATGTTCATACGCACACCAACGGGGCCTGCGGTGTAGTTGCCCTTGCGCAGCTGCTCGATGTAAGAGGTATCCAGCTTCTGGCTGGAGTAAACGGTGGAAAGACCGCGGTCGGTGGGCAGGTTATGCACGTCAGAACCGGCAGAGCAGTAGACCTTCTTGCCCAGAGCCAGCAGGCCGGTCCAAAGGTCGTAGTTCAGCTTGGTCTGCTTATCTCTCTGACCGACGTCTTCGTAGATGTGGTAGAAGACCTCGTAGCCGATGCCGTCGCAGTAGTAGTACTGCAGGATATCCTCAGCCACCCAAGACTCAACGCCGGCGGGAGCGATCTCCATAGCGGTCTGGCAGGGATGGGGAATGACGAAGTAACCGCCGGAGGCCAGAACTTCCTGGATGATCTGGGTAAACTCGGTAGAAGACATGGGGTAGTAGTCAAACACGCCATCCACAAACATATAGGTGGACATGTGGTTATTCAGCACGGCTTCCATGTCGGAAACGTGGTTGAAGATCATGTTGTAGTGGTACTTGTTGTATCTTGTGTCGCGGTCATTGATATAGGTCATGGCCTCGGTGCCGGAGATGAACAGGGTGGGGTCCCACTCAGGCAGGTACATATGGTCGGTCTGCTTGTGATCCAGCAGGGCGACATACTCCATGCCGACGCTGGGCATGCCGTCCTTCCACTGCTGCAGGGTAGCCTTGCCGTCGGAACGGCGACCGGTCTGCGCGTGGTCGTGGAGCTGGCCGTGATGCATCTGCAGGCCTTCGTACAGCTTCTCCAAAGCTGCCTTATCTTCTTCGGTTGCGGTGTAGTTTGCTTCCTTGCCGCCCTCGTTCTCGCCGTCGCCGCCGCAGGCGCACAGGCCGAACACGATGGTCAGAGCCAGGAGCAAGCAAATTAGTTTCTTCATGGGGTATTCCTCCTTTTTAGTCTGCATATATCATACTCGCAAAGGCTAGATTTTGCAAGGAAAATTTCCCTCTTCTCCATTGAAAAAATTTAAATTTTATCACTTTTGGAGAATTCCTCCAGGTATTTTCCCACGGAGCGGGACATCTCCCGGGAGAAGTCGGAGTTGTACTTGCGGTTGCAGAAGGCCTCCAGCCATTTGTTGTAATCCGGCTGACCGGATTTTACGGAGAGCATGGCCTGCAGTTCATCCTTGTCCATTTGCCGATAGCCGTTTTCGTGGACGATATACTGCCGATCCGAGCGAGGGGGCTTGGGGCGGTTTTTCTGCTGGTCGGTGGGATAGCCGAACACCAGCATAGCGCAGGGGAACACATACCGGGGAAGATTTAAAATTTCCTTCTGCTGCTCGTAGTTTTCCATAATGTCGCCGATGTAGCAGGAGCCGATGCCCATGCTCTCGGCGGCCACCACGGCGTTTTGTGCGGCAATGGTGGCATCGCTCACCGCCAAAAGGAGGTCACCTACCCCGGGGTCTCTGGGTGCGCAGCCGCCGGTGCGGAAAGCATCGTACCACTTGAGGCAGTCGGCGCAGAACACAAGCACCATCTTCGCCTGGGCGATAAAGGGCTGGTGATCGCAGGAGTCCACAAGCTTTTCCTTGATGGCCTGATCGGTGATGTCCAAAATGGTGTACAGCTGCTGGTTGCCGGCGGTAGGCGCCTGGGCGGCGGCATCTAAAATCAGTGCCTTTTCCTCGGGGGTGATTTCTCTGTCTGTAAACACCCGGACGGATTTTCTGTCGAATAATTGCTGAATGGTATCGTTCATAGTGGTGCTCCTTGCTCTTTTTCTTTTATTATAGTACATCTAACCCCCGAGCACAAGCGGTTGATTTTGCAGATTGCAAATGATAAAATGAAGTTACTAAAGGAGGTTGCCCTATGAAAAAGAAAACAAGTAAAAAAGATATTCTATTTCACATCTTTTCTTCTCTTTGTATCCTTTTGTCGGTGTATGTATTTTCTTTGTTGCGGCAACTCACAGGCGACCCTACTACAAAAATGGTTACCGACATTTTAATTATTTTTCTGCTTGTAGTGCTCAACACAGCAGTGTTGATTCTATATGAGATCATTAAGGGGAAGCGAAAGTAAAACGAATAAAACCAATAAATGCAATAGTGGAATCCGGCACCCAAACGGGTGCCGGATTGTTATTTAGGCTTCATAGTTTAATTCTTTTGTTTTTAAGCTCGCTGTAGAGCATTTTGGCAATATAGTGGGCGTTGGCAGAGGACTTGCCTTTTGCATTTCCCAATACCGCTACGCCGAGCTTTCGTTTTTTGTTTAGTATAATGGAGGAGCGAAAAGTCCCCACTCCACCTACGTGCCAAAGCTGATTGGAGCGTTGATACGTATGCCAGCCGATGCACATAAGGTGATTGTCGTTTTTTTGCGCGGATTTTTCACAAACGGCATGGGCAGAAACAATATAGGGTTCTTGGTTTTCTATCTGCAGGGCAATGTAGCGAAGCACATCCTCGACATTACTAACCATTCCTCCTCCGGCAATATAGGGATTATCCTTATTCCATACCCAGAAAGGCGGGGTTTTCTTGCCTTTCGAAGGGGCTGGGGAGCGACTTTTAAGGTTAGTTACCACAGTGGTGTTTATAAGGCCCAAATCCTCTCGTATAAACGCCTCAAAAAGCACGGAAAAGGGCTTTTTTGTAACTGACTCAGCGACAGCGGCAAGTATTGCGGAGGCAAAATCAGAATAGCCGTAGCGTTCCCTTGGTCTGAAGAATCGGCGTCGTTCAAGGCTTTTTATGACCGTTTTAACAGTGCAGTTTTCATAGGGGTTTTTCCAGGCGTAACTTTTGCGGAGAAGCTGCGGTAACGTAACCTCTACAGGGGTCAAGTGATGATAGCCTGCAGTATGGGTCAAAAGTTGGTTGAGGGTAGGATATTTACCTTCCTTAAGAGGTAAATAATTGTCTACTGTGCAACCGATATCCAGCTTCCCTTCCTCATAAAGCTTTAAGATAAGGTGGGCAGTTACGGTTTTTGAGATCGAGCCGATATCGTAAAGAAGGCGGTTTTCCTCTGCGGGATCTCCAAAGACGTAAAGTCGTCCCTTGCAGTAAAGTCCGACGGTGAGGTGGTTGTTCTCTGAAAGGGCAAGATAGCTTTTAATTTTTTCGGCAGTCTTGAAACGGAGGGCGGTATAGCTTAGAGAAACAATATCCATAACATTTCACAACTCTGTTAAATCTGCATTATGTTTCCAAATCAGTTCTCACCAACAGAACTACCGATTCCACGTGGGCGCATCTTGGGAAGAGGTCGGCGGCCATGGCATTTTTCAGGCAATAGCCTTTTTCTTTCAAAAGGGCCACGTCCCTTGCCAAGGTGGCGGGGTCGCAGGACACATACACAATCCGCCGGGGAGACATCTTTGCCATAGCTTCAATGGCGTCGGCGTTTAAGCCTTTCCGGGGCGGGTCCACTACCACCACGTCGGGGATGATGCCCTTGGCTTCCAATTCCAATGCTGCTTTGCCGGCATCGCCGCAGAAAAATTCCGCGTTTTCGATGCCGTTGCGCTTTGCATTGTCCTTGGCATCCTGCACGGCGGCTTCAATGACCTCCACGCCGATGACTTTACCGGCGGCTTTTGCCATAGCCAAGGTGATGGTGCCCACACCGCAGTACAGATCCAGCACCAGGTCGTTCTTGGTGATCTCTGCCTGGGAGATGGCGGCTTCGTACAGCCGCTGGGCCTGATGGTGATTCACCTGGTAGAAGGACCGGGGGGAAAGGCGGAAATTCAGCCCGCACAGGGTGTCCTCAATATAGCCGGGCCCGTAAAGGGTGATAAACTCGTCACCCAGCACTGCATTACCGGTCTTGGTATTCACAGACAGCACCAAGGTGGTAAAGCCCGGCACTTTCTGCAACCTGCCAATCAGGTCCTCCCCGTGGGGCAGTTTTCTGCCGTTTACCACCAAACACACCAAAACTTGCCCGGAAACCGCGCCCCGGCGCACATAGATATGGCGCAAAAGGCCTTTCTGGGTGGCTTCGTCGTAGGCGGTGATGCGGTAGTGGTTTACATAATCTATGACGATCTTCTTGACCTTGTCTGTTTCCTCCGGCAAGATCAAGCACCGCTCATTTTCCACCACCTGGTGTGTACCCGCCCGGAAGAAGCCGGCGAAGGCTCTCCCCTTTTTGCTGGACACGGGGTACTGGGCTTTGTTCCGGTAGCCGTGGCAGGTGGGGGCGGAGAGAATAGGAATTTCCTCCAAATTCTCGCCACCGATGCGGTTCAGGGACTGGCGGACGCGGTCGGCTTTCAACCGGGTCTCTTCTTCATAGTCCATGTGCCAAAAATCACAGCCGCCGCAGCTGCTGGACATGGGGCATTCCCGTTGCACACGATGGAAAGATTTGTCTAAGATCTCCACGATCTTGCCGGCAGCCCAGGTTTTGCCCACCTTTTCAATGCGGACGCGGCAAGTTTCCCCGGCGATGGCATTGGGGATAAACACGGCGCAGCCTTCGATTTTGGCAACGCCCTGTCCCTCGGCGGTATAATCGACTATGGTGGTCTCATAGACCCCGTTTTTTTCAAGCATCTGCTTCCTCCAAAATCAGCTCCATGCCGATCTTTTGGGGCTTCAGCCCCAACTTTTCGTAGAATTTCACGGCGCCTTCGTTGCAGCACCAAACATTCAAAGTCACGCTGTGGACATGCCGCATTTTGGCGTAGCGAACGATGTCCTCGTAGATCTTTTTGCCGATCCCCTGCCCGCGGCAGTTCTCGTCCACGCACAGATCGTCGATATACAGCTCCGTGTGATCGGCGATCACGGGGTCGTGGTCATAGGTCTTCAGCATACAGAAGCCGTAGCCCAGCACCTTGTCCTCCTCCACCGCCACAAAAATGGGGCTCTTGGAGGAGTCCAGCATGGCCAGCACCTGAGAAGCGCCGTACTTTTGGGCGTGGTTGCGGAAAATATCCGGGCGGCCCTTGTGATGGACCATACCTACCTGCTTCAGAAGATTCAAAATGCCGGGAACATCCTTAGCCTGCGCAAAACGAATTTCCATAGGGTTACCTCCAAGTATTTTTCTTTATGATACCACAAAAAACGAAAGAGGTAAAGGTTCGCTTGCAAAATGCCAAAAAGATGGTATCATAAGGGCGGTAAGGAGGGTGGATTCGTGAGTTATGTAAACTGCAAACTGTGTCCCCGGGAGTGCGGCGCAGACAGAACGGCCGGGAAAACCGGTTACTGCGGCGCAGGAAGCACCGCATTAGTAGCAAAGACCATGCTCCATAAATGGGAAGAGCCCGTCTTAGCAGGACCCGGCGGCAGCGGCGCCGTCTTTTTTGGCGGTTGTACGCTGGGCTGCAGCTATTGCCAAAACCGGGCCATCAGCCAGAGGCGGGTGGGAATGCCTGTGGATGCTGCGGGCCTGCGGAGGATCATGGAAGACCTCATCGCCCAAGGGGCGGAGAATATCGACTTAGTTACCCCCACCCACTACCTGCCCACGATTTTGCCCGCCTTGGAAGAAAAACTCCCTGTGCCCGTGGTGTATAACTGCGGCGGCTATGAAAAGGCGGAAACCGTTGCCAAGTTAAAAGGCGGGGTGGATATCTTCCTGCCGGACATGAAATACGCGGATAACAATTTAGCAAAACAGCTCTCCGGCGCGCCCGATTATTTCGAGGTTGCATCTGAAGCCATAAAAGAAATGGTAAGGGTTACCGGTCCGGTCCGCTGGCGTGGGGAAAAAGTCATATCCGGCGTGATCATTCGCCATCTCATCCTCCCAGGGGCTGTGGAAAACTCCCTGAAAGTGCTGGACTGGATCGCCGAAACCTTCAAACCCGGAGAGGTTTTGGTGAGCCTCATGCGTCAGTACACGCCTATGCCCGGTATGTGTGCGCCCTTTGACCGGCCCGTTACCGAGGAAGAGTACCAGGCGGTGCTCAGCTGGATGTACTTAAACGATTTGGAAGGCTTCACCCAGGAGGAGACCTCCGCCCACATGGCCTATATCCCCGATTTTTAAAAGGAGCTGCTTGGCAGCTCCTTTTGCATATCCCGGGGACGGGCTTCATAGGATACCGTAGAAAGCTTGGGAGGGGTCAGTATGAAGCGAGCGGTGACTATGTTGGTGGTTTTGGCGGTGCTTGTGGGGGTGTTGCCCCTTGGGGTACAGGCGGTGGAGATGGACATCCCGGCCAAAAGCGCCCTACTTATGGATGTAGCCACCGGCAAGGTGCTCTATGAGCAAAATTCCCATGAGGCCCTTGCGCCTGCCAGTGTCACCAAGGTGATGACTATGCTTCTCATTATGGAAGCCATCGACTCCGGAAAAATAAAGTGGGAGGACATGGTGACGGCTTCGGAAACGGCGGCGGCCAAGGGCGGTAGTCAGATCTATCTGAAGGTGGGCGAGTCTATGTCCGTGTCGGATATGGTCAAATCCATCGCCGTCAGCTCTGCCAATGACTGCGCCTGTGCCATGGCAGAGCACCTGGCTGGCAGCGAAGCGGCCTTTGTGGAGATGATGAATACCCGGGCCAAGGAACTGGGCATGGAAAACACCCGCTTTGTCAACTGCACCGGGTTGGATGATGCTCCGGAGGCCAAGGACCATAAGACTTCCAGCTATGATATCGCCCTCATGTCCCGGGAGCTGATGAAAAAT
The DNA here is from genome assembly GCA_045601475.1 of Faecousia sp. Classification (GTDB taxonomy): domain Bacteria; phylum Bacillota; class Clostridia; order Oscillospirales; family Oscillospiraceae; genus Faecousia. Next base: position 10,289 of record JAZRZT010000089.1, on the reverse strand, counting down.
CACCCGGATATCAAGAAATTCACCACGATCTGGATGGACACAGTGCGCGGCGGCACTTTCGGCCTGTCCAACACCAATAAGATGGTGCGGTTCTATTCCGGCGCTACGGGTCTGAAAACCGGCTTTACCTCCGGGGCGGGATACTGTTTGTCTGCCACGGCGGAGCGGGATGGGTTGGAGTTGGTGGCGGTGGTCATGGGCTGCGCCACCTCCAAGGAACGGTTTGCCGCCTGTAAATCCCTGCTGGATTACGGCTTTGCCAATTATGCTTTAGTACAGCCCGAAATCACCGAAGATATGGCAATCCCTGTGGAGTTGGGCAGAGAAAAAACCGTGCCCATCGTGCCCTCCGGGCAGGATGCCATGCTCATCGACAAGGGGCAAAAAAGTTCCGTGACTACGGAAATCCAACTAGAGGAGCGTGTCAAGGCCCCTGTCAGCAAGGGTCAGCGCCTGGGTACTGCCACCATCCGGGCGGGCGAACAGGTGCTGGCGGAAATTCCCCTTGTGGCGGAGCGTGGTGTGGAGAAACTCACCTGGTGGGACATCTTCCGCGGGCTTTTTAAGAAATTCGCCATGGCCAAATAAAAAATCCCCGGAGCAAAAGCTCCGGGGAAATTTACGTTCAATTATTCAGCAACGTAGGGCAGCAGAGCGATCTGACGAGCACGCTTGATAGCGGTGGTCAGGGCGCGCTGATGGGCTGCGCAAGTGCCGGTGGTACGGCGGGGCAGGATCTTGCCACGCTCGGACAGGTAACGGCGGATCTTGGCAGTATCCTTGTAATCGATGCTGGTCACCTTCTCAACGCAGAAAGCACATACCTTCTTGCGCTTGCGGGGACGAACACGCTGTTCAGTAGCCATGAGATTACCTCCTTATAAGCATTAGTAGAAAAGTCAAGTTTTAGAAAGGTAACTGAGCGTCATCATCATCCAGCATCGCGAAATCGGATGCAGGAGTTGCAGCGGGAGCGGAGTAACCGCCAAAACCGCCGGTTGCGGGAGCAGAGTAGGAAGCGCCGGTGGATTCACCGTCACGCTTGCTGTCGCCGAAGTAGACGTTATCTGCCACGACTTCTGCTGTGCGACGCTTGTTGCCGTCTTTGTCGGTCCAGGGACGAATCTGGACACGACCCGAAACCACTGCCATGCGGCCCTTGGCGAAATACTTAGCGACGAACTCGCCGGTCTGACGCCATGCAACGCAGTCAATGAAATCGGTTTCCCGTTCGCCGTTCTCGTTCTTGCCGAAGTCACGGTCAACAGCTACAGTAAAGCTGGTGACAGCGACACCGCTGCCGGTACGACGCAGTTCGGGATCGCGGACCAAACGGCCCATGATAGTGATGTGGTTGAGCATAGTCTTACTCCTCCACTGCGGTGGTCAGGCAGCGCAGGACGCCTTCAGTGATCTTCATCACACGCTCCAGCTCTGCGGGGAACTCGGGCTTGGTCTCCATGTTCATCAGAACATAGTAGCCTTCGGTCAGGTCGTTGATGGGGTATGCCAGACGACGCTTGCCCCACTCATCGATGTTAGAGAGAGTACCCTCCGCTTCCACCATTGCCTTGAACTTTTCCACCAGTGCGGCGATGCCTTCCTCGCCCTGAGCGGGATCGATGATGTAAAGCACCTCGTACTTGCCGGTGATCTTAGCCATGTTGTTTGCACCTCCTTTTGGACTTTTGGCCCCCGGGCTCCGGGAGCAAGGATATGTCTGCATTCGCAGACCAGTGTATTATATAAGGTTTTTATTGGAAAGTCAAGGCATTTTTCAAAGAAAATACGGCATTTTTGCGGGGATTGGGACGAGTTTTCGGGGGTACCACACCATCTTGTGGATAAAAAATTAAGCGCCCCTTTCGGGGCGCCTAGTCATCGATTAGCAGCAGCCGCAGTTGTTGTCGCAGCCACAGCCGCAGCCGTTATTGGTGGTCATATAGCCGCCGTTATTACCGCAGCCGCAGAAGAGGATCAGCAGGATGATGATCCAGCACCAGTTACCACCGCAGAAACCATTGTTGCACATAAGAAATACCTCCGAAATTTTGTAGCGGTTTTTGCCGCTCATTCCAAGATATTCCAAAGTCATAAAATGGTGCAAAAATAGAACGCCCCCTTGTCGTTGTCATTGCGAGGAGCGTAGCGACGTGGCAATCCGCAACACCTAAAAAGGGAACGGATTCTCACGCCTGCTGACGCAGGCTCAGAATGACAAATGTGACAAGGGGGATGTTTATGCGGAAATTATTTCTTTCCCAGACGCTTCTGCAGCCAGTTCTTGCCGTCTGTGAAGCGGGCCACGATAAAGCTTGCCACATAGTCGCCGGCGGCGTTGACCATGGTGGCCGGGGGGTCCACCAGGTTGCCCAAGGCAATGGCGATGGGGTACGCAATGGCCATCTGATCCGGGAAGAAGATGGTGCAAAGCACCAGTTCGCCGGTGCCGCCGCCGCCGGGGATGCCGGACATGGCAACGGAGGAGAAAATCGCCACGATGATGGCCAGGATCGCTTCCCCTGTACCGAAATCCTTACCGAAGATACCAAAGAGGAAGGCAACTTTGATGATGGCGCTCATGGCAGAGCCGTCCATGTGCATGGTAGCGCCCAGGGGCATGACGATGTTGGCAACATCCTTAGAAATACCGGTCTCTTCCGCGGCTTCCATGTTGGTGGGGATGGTGGCAACAGAGGAGCAAGTGCCGAAGGACACGGCGGCAGGCTTCAAAAGGTGACGGAACATGACCTTCACCGCACCCTTGCCGCCGCCAAAGCGGGCGTAGATGGGGAAGAACAGGAACATGTAGGCAAAGCACAGCACATAATAGATGATGAGGGTGCGGCTGTAGTCACCGATCAGCTCCGGACCGTAGGTGGCAACCAGGGATGCGAAGAAGCCGAAGAAACCGATGGGGGCATAGTATGTAATGATCTTAACGACCTTCATAATGCACTCGGTAATATCCGCCAAAAGCTTTGCGGTCATGGTCTTCTTTCCGCCGGCCATCTGGATTCCGAAGCCGCACAGAACGGCAAAGACGATGAGAGGCAGAATGGCTCTGCGGCTGAGAAGCTCCACAAAGTCGGGCTTTGTGAAGAAATTGATGATCATATCCGCAAAACCCAGGGTTTCGCCCACTTCTCCCTCCACGGCTTGATATTGACCCTGGACCAAGGGGAAGATGCGGCAGACGATGTACATGATGATGGCGGCAATGCCGGCTGTCACCAGGAAGGTGGCGATGGTGGTGCCCATGATCTTGCCGGCCTTTTTCATGGAGTCCATGTTGGCGATGGCAGAGGCGATGGAGCAGAACACCATGGGAACCACGATGCAGAACATCAGGTTGATAAACACTGTGCCCAAAGGCTCCAATACACGGGCGCCGGCTTCGATAATGTTGCCGTCCATGTCCTTTACGGCAGGCCAGATTGCGCCTACGATACAACCGGCAACAATGCCCAAAAGCATGGTCAGAAGGAAGCTGTAATTTTTAAGAAAACGCTTCATACAGGATACCTCCTATGAAAAGTTACCTTTATTATATAGGAAAACGGTACCCTTGGCAAGGAATTTCTTAGAAGGTGATCTCCTCAACCACATGGGGTTCGGTGGGAAATCCCCTGTATTCGGGGTAGAATTCCGCCAGATAGTATTTGGCCATGGACTCCAAAAGGTCGTTATACTTTTCCGGCACCTGGTAGGTGGTGGCGCCGTTTTCACCATAGGTGCTGATATAGAGGGTGTTGCCGGCTTTGCACAAAGACGGGCCGCTGTAGCGGAACAGCATATCCTCGGTGGCCTCCGTCAGACCCACTTCCCAGTCGGTGCTGAGGTAGACGCCGTCACCTAATTTCAGGGGCTCGCCCTTGACGACCTCGGCAATGGCGGCGGCTTCTTCCAAGGTCAGGGTGTAGACCATCTCCTGCCACTCGCCGTTTTTGTCGTAAGCGTAGTAGTGGTAGAACAGAATGTCAGGAATGAAGGGTTCCCGGTTCTTGGCCTGTATTTCCTCAAAAATATCTTCACGGCAGTACCATTGCGCCTTTCGCAGGTCTTCGCAGAATTTGCCGTCCTCGGAAAACTGCAAATAACCGATGTTGAATTGGGTGCTCAGAAGCACCGGCACATCCGGCTCGGTGAGGTAGTAGACACGGGAGAAGGTGTCGGCGGGTTGGAAATAGTCGTTGGTCTCCAAAGGAACATAGTGAATGTCGTCCTTGTAGAAGCTGCCGTCTGCTTCCGGGAAGAGCTGATGCTCCCGCATCTCATCCAGTTCTCTGCAGCCGCAGAGGGCAAAGACCATAGCGCCCAAAAGGAGCAGGACACCCAATCGTTTCATAAACTTTTTCATGGCTAGATCCTCCTTACTCCAAATTCAGTTTCTTCCGCAGGATAAACCGGCAAATACACCAGTACACAAAGGCGAGAAGCGCGCTTAGCACGATCATGCCGCAAAGACCGATGTGGATGGATGCTCTGGGGTGATTGGCGACAAAGTCATAATAAGGATCCAAAAGATTTGCCATACCCAAACCGGTAAATGCCAAGACAAAGATGGTGCTGAGGATCTGGGTAATGAAGTAGTAAATGAAGTACACGCCAACTGCCAACAAGATCCGGTTTTTCTTTGCCAGCTGGCCGATGCACATACAGGAGTTGTACAAAAGGGCTGTAGTAAACAGGGCCACCACAAGCAGCACGCAGAACTCTGCGGCATAGCCGATCAAATGACGCGTCATCTCAGGCTGAATCATATTCCACAGATACAGGAAGGCTTTCCACAGCTCGGTGAACACATCGCCGGCGGTGATGATCAGGGCGGACAATAGGCTAACCACCAAGGATGCCAGGGAGAACACTACGGTGGTGAGGACCTTCACATTCAGATGGGTGGTGGTGCTCACAGGCAAGGTGAAGGTGAGATAACCTTCGCCGGTGAACAGGTTCTTATAAAACCGCACGATGCCGAATACGGTGGGGGCGGCAAGACACACCAACACAGACACAGCATACAACACGATGGCAGATACATTGACGATGTCATAGTAAATGGAGTCAACTTCAAAAATTTGCAGCACTCTGTGGAAGGCGGCGGTGAACAATGTGACGCCGAAGAAAATGGGCAGCACCCGCAGCCAGGCCATAAACTCGTGCTTATACAGCTTCTTTACCATTTGAACACCTCCCGGAACAGTTCGTCCACGCTCTTGCCGTTTTCCTCCCGGATGGTGTCCACCGTCTTTTGCAGCAGCACACGGCCGGTCTGAATGAAGATTACTTCGTCCAAAATTTGCTCAATGTCTGCAATTAAGTGGGTGGAAATGAGCACAGTGGCGTCGGGGTTGTAGTTGTTGATGATCGTAGAGATCACATAATCTCTTGCCGCCGGGTCAACACCGGCGATGGGCTCATCCAGCACATAGAGCTTGGCGTTGCGGCTCATGGTGAGGATGAGGCACACCTTTTCCTTGTTGCCCTTGGAGAGCGTCTTCAGCTTGCTCTTGGGAGAGATGCCTAAGCGGGCCATCATCTCCAGGGCGAGGTCAGCACGGAAATCGGCGTAGAAATCCGTAAAGAAGTCCACGATCTGCTGCACCGTCATCCAGGTGTTGAGATAGATGTTGTCCGGCAGGTAGGCAACCAGAGCCTTGCTCTCGGGGCCGGGGGCCATGCCGCAAATGGAGATCGTGCCGGCATCCGGGGTGAGAAGGCCGTTGATCAGCTTAATAAGGGTCGTCTTGCCGGAGCCGTTGGGACCCAAAAGTCCAACGATCCTGCCGCTTTCCAAGGTGATGGAAAAATCATTGAGGGCGGTCACTTTGCTGTAAGTCTTGGTGATGCCCTTACATTCTAAAATCGTCATACATTCCACTCCTCCACGATTTTCTTAATGTCCTCCGGGGACAGGCCAAGGCCGGCCATTTCCGCGAAAAATCCGCTGACTTTCTCCCGGGCCATGTGCTGGCGCAGATCCTCAGCTGTTTCCGTGGTCTCCCCTACGAACCAGCCGGCGCCCCGCTCTGAACGGAGCACACCTTGCAGTTCCAGCTGCTCAAAGGCCCGCTGGACGGTGTTGGGATTGACCCCCGCTGCCACAGCCACATCCCGCACGGACATCAGCCGCTGACCGGGGGCAAATTCTCCCGCGGCGATCCGGGCGCAGAGTGTCTCACAGATCTGGGGGCAGATGGGTCGATGCTTGTCAAGTTTCCAATCCAAAGCCATTCCTCCTTCCGAATTGTACTACTGTACTAATACAGTAATACACTTTTTTGGAAATGTCAAGATAAATTTGTAAAACCATTGGAAAACTACCGAGGAAACGATACCGGGAGCAATCAGGATGCTGGGCGATACGCAACATGTATGTGCGAGGTTGTCGGCGCACACTGTGCGCAAAAAACCGGCCTCCCGAAGGAAGCCGGTTTTTATAAGTATTAGGGCAAATCAGACGTCGAAGGGATCCAGGCCCATTGCGGGGTGGCCCACTTCGCTCAGGTAAGCGATCATCTCTTCGCCGTCGGTGCAGATGGTCTCATCAGCAACCATATCGGAGAAGTTGTCGATGTCGTACATTTCCTTCACGGTTGCATCCAGGCGCTCGCGGACCTGCTCCTTCAGCTCCTTGGGCATCCACAGGATACGGATGGGACCGCCTTCAGCAGCCAGGAACTTCTTGGAGAAGATGAACTGCTTGCCGTGGCCCATGAAGCCGGGAGTCTGAACGCCGCCGCCGGTCTCAGATGCCATCTCGGAGAAGGACATGCCGTTGGGGGTAACGCCCTGATGCTCACGGCAGGTGATGATAACACCCTGCATGGTGTAGGGATCCATGCCGCAGATACATTCGAAGCAGCCACAGGAGGTCATGGGATCCTGGAACAGGGAGTACAGGGTCACGCGCTCCAGAGCGCCGTGAGAGTACTTCTGAATTGCTTCGTCAACGTCGTCGTAACGGCCCAGGTGCTCGTCCACGCAGCGATCCTTGGGAACGACCTGGCAGGGACCGGTGGGATCCAGCTCGTTGGTAGCCTTAGCATCCAGCCAAGACACAGCGCCGCACAGACCCAGACGCTCGGGGGTAACGATACAAACGTGGCTGGGAGAGAAGGCCTGGCACATGATACAGGTGTAGTACACGGGCACAGACTCGTCAGTCATGGAGCGCAGACGGTCGTCACGCTTAGCGAAGATCTCGTTAGCCTGAGCGCGCAGCTCCTTGTTCTTCTCAGCATCCACAACGATGGTGACCTGGCACTTGTCAACAACTGCCTCGAACTCACTCTTAATCTTAGCATACAGAACCTCACCGATGTGAGCGAACTTGAAGCCAGCCTCGAAGTCAGCCTTGGAGATACGGACACGGATCATGTCACGCTGACCGGTGTGCATAACGCCTTCGATGCAGTTGAGGTATGCGTGGAACTTACGCTCCATGACGGACTCGAAGTCGGTCTGCATAGCCTTACCTGCAACCTCGACGGTGTAGCTAAGGGAAATCTTGGAGCCAACCTCGATCTCGTCGATCTCGGGGCCGACCACGGTGATCTTATGATCCTCGAACTCGTGCAGCTCTCTGGTCTGGACCAGCTCGAAGCAGTCCACACGGGAGCCATCCACTTCCACCTGCATATCGCCGCGGCGGATGATCTCGCCTTCGAATGCGGAAGCGTAGGAAACGGGGATGTCGATCTTGGTGATCTTCAGCTTGATGTCACGAGCTTCCAGAGAGGTGGCATTCCACTTGGAGGTATCCAGCTGCTGGATCAGGGACTTGGGAACGCGGAACATGTTCTCGGTCTCGTTGGAGATAACGGGGAAGCCCAGCTGGATTGCGCCGGCGCCGTAGGAAACGATCTCGTCGGTCAGGGACTTGTAAGCGTTAACAAAGGCACGGATACGATCCATGGTGTACTTGTACAGCGCCTTGGTGTCGCCGGGCTGGATAGCACCGAAGATCAGGGCAGCACGCAGAGCGACGGAAACAACATGGATAACAGACTGGTCTTCATAGCCCAGAGGCACAACGCGGACGCCTTCGCCCAGGTTCATGCCGGAGTCAGCGCAATGCTTGACGGAGTTGCCGGTCAGGGTGACCAGCAGGCCCAGTGCCTGGTAGGACTTGGCCAGTTCCACAGTCTCAGCGGGGTCCTCTGCGCCGCCGATGATAACGGCAACACCGGGGATGTCGCCGGTAACCAGAGGCAGGCCCAGGTTACGGACGAATGCGTCGGACAGGAAGCCCATCTCGGGCTCTGCGTAGGGGGTAGCACCGTGCAGGTACTTCAGAACTTCCAAGAACTCTGCGCACAGAGCGGAAGCAACACCGCTATCGAATGCATCCTGCAGGCGGGGGTTGCGGGTCATCATGGGCTTGATATCATTCAGCAGAGCTGCCTTCAGCTCGCCCAGGTTGGTGATCTTCTTGCCGGTGATGGAGTAGTAACAGGGCAGGTTGTAAGCAGTGTCGGGGAATGCTACAGGTTCAGCTTCGCCGTACTGGGCGATGGCTGCGTCGATGGCGGCTACGGTACGCTCGTAGTTGTAGTCGTTACCGCCGAAAACTCTATCAAAAAGTGTCAACGTTATTTCCTCCTCGTAAATTTTATTCACGATCTAAAATCGCTTTGATTTTCCGAATTTCGTGGGTTGCCGCGGGGCTGAAATCGTAGGGGGATTTTCCCTGCCGGTCCGCATCGATGATATCGGGATTGTAGTGGATAAAGCCTAAAAGATCTTCTGCGGGGATGGCGTTTCGGATGAATTCTTCATCGCCCTCATCCCGGATCTTATTGGCCACCACTCGCACCTGCTTGACGCCCAGGTCGTTAGCCAGACGTTTTACGTTGCGGTAGGTTTGCACACTTCTGGCGCCGGGCTCGATGACCACGATGAACTGATCCATGTTGGCTGCTGTGCCGCGGCCTAAATGTTCAAGACCGGCTTCCATGTCCATGATGACCACATCGTCTTTGCGGTAGGTCATGGCGGACAGGATGGACTTGAGCATCACATGCTCGGGACAGACACAGCCGCTGCCGCCCACATCCACGGTGCCCATGACCAGAAGCTTCACGCCGTTAATCTCTTTGGAGAAGGTGTCCGGAATGTCGGAAACCTGGGGATTGAGCTTGAAGAACTTATTGGCCGCGTTGGCGCCGGTGCGCTCTTCCACAAGGGTGCGCATCTTGGAGATGGGAACGATCTGGTCTACCTCTTCCTGGGAAAGACCCAGGGCCAGGCCCAGATTGGCATCGGGATCTACGTCGGCGGCCAGGACGGTGCGTCCCTCGTCGGCGTAAAGTCTTGCCAGAGTGGAGGACAGGGTGGTTTTACCCACGCCGCCCTTACCGGTAATTGCTACTTTCATTCTTGGAAAATCCTCAGTGTTTAATGATTATATTAGATGCCGAGGGCAGCTCTCTTTGCTTCGATGCAAGCGATCATCTTGTCGCCCAGAGCATCGATGTCGGTATCCACAACGAACTTAGCCTCAACCCACTTGTTGACGCCGTTTTCGCCCTGGAGCCACTCGGTAACTTCGGTAGAGCCCTTGGAGTAGGGATCCACGCCCAGGAAGGTCTCAATACCGGTAGCCACAACGTAGTTACCGATGGAAACGGCCTTCTCGGACATCCATTCGGGAGCGCAGCCAACCACGGGAACCTGGGAGATGTTGATGCCCCAGTCCTTGGCAATATCGGAAGCCAGAACCATCATACGGGAGATATCAACACAGGAGCCCATGTGCAGCACGGGAGGAATGCCAGCCAGCTCGCAAACGCGCTTCAGACCTGCGCCGCAGTATTCCTTAGCCTGCTCGGGATCCATGAGGCCAGCCTTGGCAGCAGCCTGAGCGGAACAGCCGGTGGTAATGACGATGATATCGTTCTCCAGCATCTTCTTCATCAGCTCGATGTGAGCGGTGTCGGGACGAACCTTGGGGTTGTTACAGCCGACCATTGCCACAGCGCCGCGGATAACGCCGGAGTGGACGCACTCGACCAGAGGCTTGGTAGTGCCGAACTCGTCCAGCTGGGAGTTAGCAACACCGTCCAGAACCTTCTTAATGGCCTCAACAGAGTAGCCCACGCGAGCCTTCTGCTTCTGGCTGGGGATGTTCACCAGCTCAGGAGTACGGTTCTTGAAGTTCTCGATTGCCATCTTCACGATTGCCTTTGCGTTCTCGCCGGCGGTCTCTGCGCTGAAGCGGTAGAACTCGGAGTCGGGCATACGAGCGATGGGAGAGGTGGTGATGAACTTGGTGTGGAAGCACTTGC
>JAZRZT010000088.1:0-12357 GCA_045601475.1 Faecousia sp. | reverse complement strand
TACTTCAACGGTCCTTCCAAGGCACTGACCATTAAGGACGCAACTCTGGACGGCGGTGTGGAGGTCGTGGCAGCCAGCACTGTGACCCTGTCCGGCGATCTGCAGATCGGCGAGGGCGAAAACTTCGGCGTGAAGATCCCTGCCGGTAAAACAGTGGATGTCTCCGGCCTGACTGCCGATGCAAAGGTCTATGTGGATCCCGTTGAAGATCCCGGTAATGGAGAGGTTGTTTTTACCACTGCGCTTGCTGATGTGGCAGACGCCCACGCATTGGTAGATAATGAGATCGTTGTCTCCGGTGTGGATGGTCTCTATGTGGTCGCGGTAGAAAATAAACTGGGCATCTCCCAGTGGCAGAATTGGACTGCAGGTGCGGCGGCTAAAACCTACAATGACACCGCTACCAAAGACCTGCACAAGATCAAACTGCCCAAAACCGCCGGCGACTGGAGACTGATAGACAGTGTTACAACAAATCAAGATATACCGCTCTCCGCGAACTTGGATCTGGACTTGAACGGTCAAGAAGTGACCTATGCGCTTAATAAAACTACTGTTAGCTATTTCTACAATGTACAGTCAGGCTATACCCTGACGATCGACGATACTAAGGCTGAATCTGCCAAGCCCGGCAAGATGATTACTGATGTAAGCGGTCTTACCGGCACCTATGGCAGTGGCTGCGGTATGCTGGCTAGTGCAAGCGGTGGCACGATCATCATTAATAACGGTATCTTTGATGGCAGTAGCTTGAGTACTATTAACGATAAAGAAACCGGCGCCGGCATCCTCCAGATCGTAGGCAACCTGACCATCAATGACGGCACCTTCTACGGCATGAGCGTTCCGGAAGGCTACGGTTCTGTAATTGGCGCCAATGTCAACGCTGTTGTGACGATCAACAACGGCACCTTCTACGGCAAAACCGCAAAGTATGGCGGCATTATTTCCTCTATCGGCACGCTGACCATCAACGATGGTACCTTCTATGGCGGTCAGACCACCTCCCACGGCGGTATGATCTATGCCAAAAAGTCGCTGACCATCAATGGAGGCGTGTTCGACGGCAACAACGACGGCACGGGCAATCCCATTAATGGTGAATACCCCGTATCCAGTTCTGCTGCCAGCGGCGGCTTGATCGTATCCATCGGTGCAACAGTAAAGATTACCGAGGGCACTTTCCAGAACGGTATGGCAAAAAATGGTGGCCTCCTGTATGCGGATGGAAATACCAATCTTACGATTACTGGCGGCACCTTCACCGGTGGTAGGGCTGTGAACAAGACAACTACCATACAAGATGATCCCGAAAAAGCGAATCCCGGCGTAATGACCTATGGCAATAGTTTTGGCGGTAATATCTATGTTGGTGGAGCAAATGCTACCATCTCTAACTGTGAGATTTCCGGCGGCGTTGCCGGTGAAGTGGATGAAAACGGCGCGCTCGTTCAGACGACCTATACGAACGAGCTAACCGGAGCAGAGAATCAGATTGCCTACATCAATGGCCGTGGCGGTAACCTCTACATCAACGCAAATTCCACCCTGACCGATTGCACCATTACCGAAGGCAAGGCATACTCTGGCGCCACTGTCGGCGGCGGTAACGTTTACTATGGCGGTGGCACAACACATGCGATCCAGGGCTGTACCGTCACCGGTGGTTATGCCTACAATGCCGGCGGTAACATCAATGTGCATGTTGGCAATGCAACGCTGACTATTCAGGACTACGATCCCGGAAATGGCGGACAGGTTGTATTTACTGAGATTTCCGCCGGTCAAGCGAATAGTGGCGGCAATATTGCAGTGACTTCTGCCGGAAATGTGCTGAACGTGGAAGGCCATACTGAGATCACCGATAAGCACGATGGTGATTGGTTGCCCGCAACCGGCGGCAACGGCCGTAACATCCACATGACAAGAGGCAGTGGTACCATCAACCTGATGGATGACGTGGAGATCAAGTCCCGTCAGTACAACAATACAGACGGAAATTACCGTAACTCCATCGTGCTGTCTTACGCGAACGAGACAACCCGCGATAAGGTCAACCTCTCCGGTCATGCAAAGATCGACAGCGGCTACATTATCGTACCGTTGCTCAGTCTTCAGGAACAGTTGGAAGAACCTGTTGTGACCTTGAAGGAAGGCTACGAAGGTTCCGCGCTGGTGGTTACCCGCTATGGTAGTTCTAACTACACTACAGACATGAACAGTGCGATCCAAACGGCAGTCGAAGAGGGTACGAATGTCCCCGCAGGCTACCTGGGTCAGGAGGCTGGTTATATTGGCACTGCTACTGTTAAGGTGCATAATACCGGTCGTTCCGGCTATATTGTTTTGGACAGGGGTGACTATTTCCAGGTTGCTGGCATTACGGTGAACTACAAGGAATTCGACGAGGAACTCGGTGAAGATGTTGTTCGCGAGGAAGGCATCGTAGATATCGCGGATGTCTTGAACTTCCCGGGCTTCTCTTACGAAACCCACTATATCAAGCTGTACAGAGGTGTGAATGAAGGCGTTGCCTCCTACACAATCCCCCGTGACATTAAAGTGGATACCTGTAATAGAGTCCAGGTGTTTTATAACCCCAATGAATATGAGTTGGACATTTTTAACTCCTGGGCAACACCAAATAAGACCTTTACTGTTACCGGTACTGACACTGTCAAGCAGGTGGTGACTAACCCTGTAACCGGCATTACATACCTGAACATTCCGGGAAATGACGGCACTTGGACCTCCAACCCCGTGACCATCAGCCTGACAGGCGTCTCCCTCCGTCCCAACGGTGTGGAGTGTACTGAGCATGATGATCCGAACTCCTTTGGCGTTTACTACACTGCCCAGATCAAGGCGAATGATAAGTCTGCGCCTTATGTCCGCAGCTACGGCATCGTAGCCGGTCTGGCAGTCGATGGGCTGGATAACACCATCGATAAGGACTTCATGACGACGACTGTTGAAGACGGCGAAGGAAATAAGATCGCTAGATGGGCCTGGACCAGCAGAACTGCGACGCCCGGCGATGTGGTTAAGATCAAGGCTGGAGAAAAGTTCAACAGCGGTATGATCACTAACATCATGTGTCAGAAGATGGAAACTCTGGAGGATAATAAGTTTGAAGTCAATGCAACGCGCGGCGCATGGCCCATTGCAGTGAAGGCTTATGCGGTTGTTAACATCGACGGCTATGATTACACGATCCTCTCCGGCGAGCAGGCAGAATACAGCGTGCAGGATATGGCAGAAGATCTGGCAAGAAGATATCTCAATGATGATAAGCAGGCAACTGCGATCGATAACTTCTTGGATGATTATCTCCTTACCATCAATAAGTGGGTCACCGATGATGAGCTTTGTAAGTACCCCAATCTGCTCGGCTATAATACCAGCAAGACGAACCCCGAAGAGTAAAGGAGGAATGAAAGATGAAAGAATTGTATATTTCTCCTGAGTTGAGCGTTATGTGCTTTGCACCTGTGGAGCGCCTGGCTGATGATGATGATGTTTTGTTCGACGACCTTTTTCCCAGTGATGGTGTGACGGGTGAAATTCAGAGCGAGGAAGGCGACTTCGACTTCGACTTCGATTTCTGATAACGAAAAGTTATCATAGTAAGACTCCCGCAGGCGGCGGCGTTAGCCGCCGCCTGCTTCCACTTTTTTATTAATATTTATCTGTCCTTCCGGGAAAGCGCAGAAAGATTCTGTGTTTTCCCGGGACGATAGGGTAGAAAGGCGGGTGATAGCCATGATGCAGCAATATAAGATCGCAGAGCTATACGTGGACATGGATGTATCCGGCCGTACCCTTGCCCAGGCCGAGCCGTACCGAAATCCAGAACCGTGCCCTGCGGATTTGGAGATCTCCGTGGATTCTGAAAGAATTTTGCGGGAATACCCCAAGTATCAAACTACGGATATAGCGGAATACATGGGCACAGGTGTCCTGTTTGCCCGGCGAATTTTAGATTTTCAAGGCTATTATCTTCATTCCTCCGCCATTGTTTTGGACGGGAAAGCGTATCTCTTTACCGCACCCAGCGGCACGGGGAAATCCACCCATACGGAAAAATGGGTGCGGCTCTTCGGCGCCCATTATCTTAACGACGACAAGCCTGTGCTTCGCTTGAAGGATGGTGTGTGGATGGCCTATGGTACACCCTGGTCCGGCAAGCACGACCTCTCCTCCAATGAAGGCGTGCCTTTGGGCGGCATCGCCTGCCTGCGCCGCGGGGAGGTCAATGAGATAAAACCCATGGCCCCTGCAGACGCCCTGCCCATGATTATGAGCCAGACTGTCCGCCGCCTTTATAAAGAGCAGGCGGAAAAACAGGTGGTGCTGTTGGACAGGCTGCTGTGGGATATTCCTATATGGGATCTCGCCTGTCGCAACGACGATGAAGCCGCCTATATTGCCAAAACTGCCATGACACAAGGAGCCTGCCTATGGAAATAACGCCTATCCCCATGGAATCTCTGGCAGAGCTTCTTTCTCTGCAAATGGAAAACGGTGGTGTCGCTCGTTTGATTGTTACCGGCAGCAGCATGCATCCCACATTGCGCCATCGCAAGGATGCGGTGTTCCTCCGCCCCGTGGAACGGGAACTGAAAAGGGGAGATCTGATCCTCTACCGCAGAGCAAACGGCAGATTTGTGCTCCACCGGATCGTAAGCAAACCCAAAGGTGACATGTTCTTCTGCGCCGGTGACAATCAGTGGCAAAGGGAAGTGGTTACCGCGTCTCAGGTTTTGGCAATTACGGACGGCTTCGTCCGCAATAAAAAGAATTATGCTGAAGACAATTTGTTTTACAGGAGTTGGGTTTCCTTTTGGATTATGCTGCTTCCTGTGCGCCGGCCGATTTTGACCCTGCGCAGATGCTTTGGTTGTATTCGTAAGTCTATACATTAATATATAAAGGAGTAATAATGATGGATAAGAAAAAGTGGATCGTTTTGATCTCTGTTATTGTCACCACGGCTTTGGTGGCGGTGCTGCTGTTTGCCCTGCTGGGCGGCGGCCTTGTTAGAAATGACCAGGGTGACGATACCCCGGAAACCTCAGATACAGCTGTTGAAAATGAAGAAGTGGATGATGCGGTTCCTCCTGTGAGTGATGACGATGAGGATGAGATCGAAATTGAGATCGATATCGATACCGACAAGGACAACAACAAGGATACCAACAAGGATACCAACAAGGATACCGACGAGGAAGAAGAGGAATACGACGAAGACATGGTCATCAATTTCGATGACTTATTGGCTGCTGCCGGTATGTAAGTATGAACGACAAGAAAACCTTAGGCAGGTTGGTGCGGCCGGCGCGGGGCAGGGTAGTCCTGCTAAGTGCGCTAACCTTATGTAATGCGGTCTTTCAGGTGGCGCTTGCGCTGCTTATGCGCTATGTCATCGATGCCGCTGTCTATCAAAAGGAGGAACTTCCTTTTTGGGGCGTTTTGTTGGCGGTTGATCTTCTTGCTTTAGTGGTGTTGAACTGCTGGATCAACTGGCTTTCCGGCAGTACCAGCGATCAGCTAACGGCAAAGCTGCGAGGCAGACTGCTGGAATCTGCGGCTTATTGCGCCGATGTGCGGTTGCAGGGCTTCCACAGCGGCCAGCTTCTCAGTCGCGGCATGGAGGATGTCCGCACAGTGTGTGACGGTGTTGTCCATGCGCTTCCTTCGCTGATCGGGCAGCTGACGCGTCTGCTTGGCGCTTTTGCAGCGGTGTTTCTTTTGGAACGCAGGTTGGCCTATCTCCTGGCTGTGGTTGCGGTGGTGATGGTAGTTGCGGTAGGGCTTTTGCGTACCGTGCTGAAAGGCTACCACAGAAAAGTACGGCAGTCCGATGAGAAAGTGCTGTCTGCCATGCAGGAAGATCTGCAGCAGTTGGAACTCATTCAAAGCCTGCAGGCCCAGCCGGAGATCCTTGATCGATTTGATGCCCGCGTCAAAGAGAATTTGTCTGTTAAAGCAAAACGCCGCGTGTTCCATGTTGGCGTCAACGCAATCACCAACATCTGCACAATGACCGGCACCGGTATTTTGCTGCTGTGGGGTGCCGGACAGGTAGCGACAAAAGTCATGTCTTATGGCACACTGACGGCCATGCTCCAGCTGCTATCTATGTTCCGGGGACCTGTGTTGGGTTTGTCCGGACTTTGGACGCGGCTTACTGCTGTGGATGTCGCTGCAGAGCGTCTGGGTGAGCTTCTGACTGCGCCTCAGAATTGTACGGAGGCAATGGTAGAAGATGTAGAGGCGATTGTTTTTGAGAATGTTACCTTTACATATCCCGGGGATGAAGCCCCGGTGCTGCAAAATTTCTCTGCGGTGTTGCCACTGGAAAAGTGGTCCTGTTTGACCGGCATGTCCGGCAGGGGCAAAAGCACCATGTTCAAGTTGATCTTGGGACTGTACACCCCGGAGTCCGGTCGTGTTTACCTAAAAACCGGAACAGGGGACGTGCTTTGCGGGGAAAATACCCGGCATCTGTTTGCCTATGTGCCTCAGGACTATGCGCTGTTTTCCGGCACGATTGCTGAAAACCTTCTGCTTGTCTCTCAGACAACGGAAACGGGAAATGCCCTGTCCATGGCCCAGGCGGATTTTGTTTGGGAGCTGCCGGCAGGGGAGCAGACCCAGGTCCGGGAGAACAACACCGGCCTTTCAAAGGGACAGCTTCAGCGCCTGGCGATTGCCCGCGCGATCTTGATGGACCGTCCGATTCTTCTGTTGGACGAGTGCACCTCTGCTCTGGATGCTGTTACAGAAGAAAAAGTCCTAAAGGCGTTACATGACTTTGGAAAGCAGGCGGTTTTGGTTACCCATAGACCGGAAATGACGGAAAACCTCCAGGATATCAGCAGGATAAATATGGAAAATTAATAGAAACGGCCATCTTGCAGATGGCCGTTTTCTATGTTATTTGGCGGTATGTATAAAAAATTTGTTCCAATTTTCAATTTATTATGGAAAAGTACGAAAAACACAAAAGTGCTTGACACGTGGACACTTGTGTGCTACTATATGGAAAATTGAATCGCTCAGATAGAGGCGCGGGTTTCATCAGTATCCTCCGGCAAGGCCAGGCAGCCGCCGAGGGAGAAAGGGGAGACCGCCGAAGCAAGGAAAATGCCTGAGTTTTCCGCGCTGGGTCGTCAGAGAACATCTGCCGGACTGTCACAAAACTTTGTGAAGCGCTATCGAAGCAGTGCCGCAATATACCTTATTATATTGTTTCCACTGTCGGATCGCTTGACGAAGCGATTCGATTTTTCTTTTAGGCGTACATCGAAAACATCTCGCACCCCAGAGCCGGCGCTTCTTCCGCAATTCTGCACAACAGAATCCTTGCAATACACAAAGTATTCCTGCGGCTTCTGTTGTTTGTCTTGCAAAAGAATCATCCGCCCCTTGGATACGATCTGTTTTCTCTGTAAGCCTGTAGCCTCACAAAAGGTAAACTAATTCGAAAGGAAAGAAAAGAAAATGAAGAAGATTATTGCAATGACCCTGGCCATCCTGATGATGCTGTCTATGGCAGCCTGCAGCAGCGGTGAATCCACCGGCGTGGAAGACGGCGTTCTGACCGTTGGTATGGAGTGTGCATACGCTCCCTACAACTGGGCACAGACCGATGACTCCAACGGCGCAGTTCCCATTGCCAACGTCCCCGGCGCATACGCAAACGGCTACGACGTGATGATGGCTAAGAAGATCTGCGAAGCCAACGGCTGGAAGCTAGAAGTTAAGAAGCTGGACTGGGACTCCCTGGTACCCGCTGTTCAGACCGGTGAGATCGACTGCGCCATCGCCGGCCAGTCCATGACCGCAGATCGTGATGAAGTTGTTGACTTTGCCGGTCCTTACATCTACGCATCTATCGTCTGCCTGGTGCAGAAGGAATCCCCCCTGGCATCCGCAACCGGTATCAGCCAGCTGACCGGCACCTGCACTTCCCAGCGTGGCACCATTTGGTACGACACCTGCCTGCCCCAGATCGAGGGCGCTGATATTCAGGCTGCTGCTGACGACGCAGGCGCAATGCTGATGGCCGTCAGCTCCGGCACTGCCGCTTTCGTCTGCACCGATATGCCCACCGCACAGGGTGCTGTGATCACCTATCCCAACCTGACCATCCTGGACTTCTCCGGCTCTGAGGACGACTTTGAAGTCTCTGACGAGGAAGTCAACATCGGCATCTCTGTCCGCGAGGGCAACAAGACTCTGCTGGATGCTATGAACAAGGTTCTGTCTCCCATGAGCGCAGATGACTTTAACACCCTGATGGCTTCTGCTGTTGCTGTTCAGCCCATCGAAGAGTAAAATGTAAAAGCTTTATGCGGAAGCGGGAACGCTTCCGCATATTGGCGTAATTTTAAAGGAGTTCATTATGAACATATTTGTAAAGCTGGGACAGGACATCGTTCGCCTGTGGAATGAATATGCGGGTCTTTACCTGTCCGGTGTGTGGAATACCATCTCCCTGGCAGTACTGTGTACGGCGGTTGGCTGTCTGATCGGTCTGCTGTGCGGTATCCTGAACACCATTCCTTTCACCAAGAATGACAACATCTTCAAGCGCATCCTTCTTCGCACTATCCGCATCGTCAATCAGATCTATGTGGAAGTGTTCCGTGGCACACCTATGATTCTGCAGGCAGTGGTGATTTTCTACGGCTTGCCCTATTTCACCAACAATGCCCTGCGTTTCTCCAATGTTTGGCTGTGCGCCTTTATTGTCGTTTCTGTCAATACCGGCGCATATATGGCAGAATCTGTCCGTGGCGGTATTATTTCCATTGACCCCGGCCAGACCGAGGGCGCTAAGGCCATCGGTATGACCCACTGGCAGACCATGACCAATGTGATCCTACCCCAGGCTCTGCGGAATATCCTGCCTCAGATCGGCAACAACCTGATCATCAACATCAAGGATACCTCTGTCATGAGTATCATCGGCTTTACAGAGTTCTTCGCCATCCATAAGAGTGTGGCGGGTACTACCTATCAGTATTTCCCCTCCGCAGCCATTGAGATGGTGGGCTACCTGTCCATGACCTTGATCGCATCTTTCCTGCTTCGTATGTGGGAGAAGAAGATGGACGGCGCCGGCAGCTATAAACTGGTGGAGGTGGACAGCTTGACCATGTCCGCCGGCACTTACTCCCACCCGGATAAGCATAACGCCTTTGCGGAAAAGAGCAGAGAGTATAAGGGGGATATGTGATATGGGCAACGAGATTCTGCAAGTAAAGCACCTGTCCAAGTCCTTCGGCAGCAATGTGGTCCTACGTGACATTGACTTTTCTGTGTCCAAGGGCGATGTGATCTCTATTATCGGCGCTTCCGGCTCCGGAAAATCCACCCTTTTGCGGTGTATCAACCTGTTGGAGACTCCCACCCACGGCGAGATTTGGTACAACGGTAAGAATGTGGCGGACCGCAAGGTGAAGCCCCACGAATACCGCAGCCATGTGGGCATGGTGTTCCAGTCCTTCAATCTGTTTAATAATATGACCGTGCTGAAAAACTGCATGGTGGGTCAGATGAAGGTCCTGGGTCGCAGCAAGGAAGAGGCAAGAAAGACCGCTTTGTACTATTTGGAGAAAGTAGGTATGGCGCCCTATATCAACGCAAAGCCCCGGCAGATCTCCGGTGGTCAGAAGCAGCGTGTGGCCATTGCCCGTGCTTTGGCTATGAACCCCGAGATTCTCTTGTTCGATGAGCCTACCTCCGCACTGGACCCTGAAATGGTTGGTGAAGTTCTGACTGTTATGCAGCAGCTGGCCCAGGAGGGTATGACCATGCTGGTGGTGACCCATGAGATGGCCTTTGCCCGGGACGTGAGCAACCGGGTGGTGTACATGAACGAAGGCGTCATCTGTGAACAGGGAAGTCCCGACGAGGTTTTCGGCAATCCTCAAAACCAAGCCACTAAGGATTTCCTCTCCCGCTTCCGCAATCAATAAATACGAAAAGGACTGCAACCTGTGTTGCAGTCCTTTTTATTAGTCAATCTTAATAATTCGGCCCTCTTTACGGGGCTTTGCGGCAGGTAACTGATCCCCATAGCCGAGAATGCAGTTGCCGATGCCCTTCATGGATTCCGGTAGTCCCCATTGCCGCATCAAGTCCTTGCCATCCGGTGTCTCAAACATCTGCCGTGCGCGGTGTACCCAGCAGCTTCCCAAGCCCAAAGCCTGGGCGGCATTCATCATATTGCCCAGCACCAAACTGCCGTCCTCCACCCAGGTAGTGCCGGTGGAATCCGCAAACACTACGATCACGCAAGGCGCGCCGTAGAAGGGATCGGCATTGGTGCCCAATATTTCTGCGTTAAGGAGAGACAGGCGATCTCTGACCTTTTTGTCCCGGACTGCCACACAGACCACATTCTGATTATTGCGGCCTGTAGGGGCGTACAGGCCCGCCTCCAGCACCTGATCCAACAGTTCGTCGGATACCTGCCGGTCTTGGTAGCTTTTTGTGCTTTTGCGTTCCAGCAGACATTGCATTGCGTCGTTCATAATATGCTCCTTTCTTTATATGGAAAAGGGGAGGAAAGCTGCTGCCACCGCAAACACGATAGCCGGCAGGAGGTTAGCCACCCGAATCTTCTTGCCCCAAACCAAATTGATACCCACGCAGAAAATAAGGATGCTTCCCACCAGGGAGAGGTTGCCCAGCGCGGCATCGGTCATCAGCGGCTTAATGAGCACGGCCAAAGCTGTTACACTGCCTTGCAGCAGGAAAACGGGGATTGCGGAGAAGGCGCAGCCTTTGCCCATGGAACAGGTCATCACCGTAATGATGATGAGGTCCAAAATGGCTTTGGTAAGTAGAATGGAGTAATCCCCGGCGATGCCGTCCTGAATAGAGCCCACGATGGCCATCGCGCCGATGCATACCGTTAAGGAGGCGGTGACAAAGCCTTCCACAAACCGCTTATCTTTGGCGTTGCCGGTTTTCTGCTTCAGCCATTGGCCAAACCGCTCAAAGCCGTCTTCAATATTGAGAAGCTCACCGACCAAAGCGCCTAAAGCCAGGCAGGCGATAATCAGTAGACCCCGACCGCTGACGATGCTGTTATCGGAGATGGAAAGCATCCCCTCCAAAGCCCCGCCGATACCGATAAACAAGGTGCAGATACCGCAGACTTTGCACAGGGAATCCTGATGCCGCTCTTTCAGCAATTTTCCAAAAAGACCGCCGCAAATACCGCCTACGATAATGGCGACGGTGTTAATGATTGTGCCTAAACCGAACATAGTAAGTCGTCCTTCTGTCTATGATAATTCATTATAGCAAACGGGGAAAATCCTGGCAAGATAATTTCACCAAAAATGGCGAAACCACTTGCAACTTGTTATTAAAAATGATACTATATACTAAATTACTGTGACCTTTGGGACACAGCCGCGAAAGCGGATTAGAATAATAAGGAGGATAACCATGACTTCCAGTGAAAAGAAGCAACTTATGATCACTGCCTGCAAGATCCGTATGGGCGTAATTGAGTCCACTTACGGCGCTAAGGCAGGCCACCCCGGCGGCAGCTTGTCTGCAGCAGAAATCTACACCTACCTGTACTTTAAGGAGATGAACATCGATCCCAAGAACCCTAAGTGGGAAGACCGCGATCGTTTTGTTCTGTCCAAGGGCCACACCACTCCCGGCCTGTACTCCACCCTGGCAAACCGTGGCTTCTTCCCCGTGGAAGATCTGCCCACCTTCCGTCACATCGACAGCTACCTCCAGGGCCACCCCAACATGAACACCGTTCCCGGTGTTGACATGTCCACCGGCTCTCTGGGCCAGGGCGTTTCCACCGCTGTGGGCATGGCACTGGCTGCCAAGCACACCGGCAAGCAGAACCGTGTATACTCTCTGCTGGGCGACGGCGAGATCCAGGAAGGCCAGGTTTGGGAAGCATGCATGGCTGCTGCCCACTACAAGCTGGACAACCTCTGCATCGTCATCGACAACAACGGTCTGCAGATCGACGGCAACATCGCTGATGTTATGAGCCCCTATCCCATCGTTGACAAGCTGGTTGCATTTGGCTTCGATGTTCAGGCTATCGACGGCCACGACTTCGATGCTATCGAGGCAGCGTTTAACCACGCACGCACCGTTAAGGGCAAGCCCTCCGCAATTGTCATCAGCTCTGTCAAGGGCAAGGGCGTTTCCTATATGGAAAACAACGCCGGCTGGCACGGCAAGGCTCCCAACGACGCTGAGTACGCTCAGGCTATGGCTGAGCTGAAGGCCCAGTATGCAGAAGTGGAGGCAATGTAATTATGGCAGATATGGTTAAAATCGCTACCCGCGACAGCT
>JAZRZT010000087.1:0-12032 GCA_045601475.1 Faecousia sp. | reverse complement strand
CCCAAAATGGGGGTGTGGATGGGATGGTTTTGATACATGGCCCGCATCAAAAGCTCAAAGCTTTGGGAATCCGGGTTGTCGGTACTCATGCCGATCTCCTGACCGATGATGCCCTGCTCTTTTGCCACGCTTTCCTCTGTGAAATAGGGGGTGGAAACAAACTCCAAAAGTAGCCGCAGGCAGGGATCGAAATTCTCCGTACAGGAGAAATAGTAGGCAGTGAGATCGTAGCTGGTAAAGGCGTTGGGGCGGGCGCCCAGGGCGGCAAATTCCGCGGTCACATCCCGACCCTCCAGGTCGAACATCTTGTGCTCCAGGAAGTGGGCAACGCCGTCGGGAGCACGGAGGGCCTCTCCGTTCAAGGAGTATGCGGTGTGGATGGCGCCGTAGTCTGTGACAAAGTAGCACAGCTTTTTGGTAAAGCCGGGACGGGGCACTACATAGATGGGCAGGCCGTTGGGCAGCCGCTCAAAATAGACGGTCTCGTTCCAGCCGGGGTAATACTGCTTTTCCATTACTACACCCCCTTCAAAAAGTACACGCACCGAAGTTTCAGGGTCTTAGCCGCGGCGGTCACGTCTTCCAGTGTGACGGCCCGCACGGCATCCATATACGCCGCCGGGGTCACCCGGAAACCGGACAGCAGGCCGGTGGCGTAGTAGCCTTCAATGGCGCCGGGGGAATCGTGGGTGCTTTGCAGGCTGGAGATCAGCGCTTCCTTGGCAGATACCAGTTCTTCATCGGTGATGTTGCCGTTTCGGCAATCTTCCAATTCCTTGAGGATCAGTTCCTGTACCAATTCGTCCTTGTCGCAGTCGATGCCTGCGGACACGGAGATAAGGCCCTTGGTGCCGTAGTAGCCGGAGCCGATGTCGTAGCAAAGGGAACGCTTCTCCCGGATGTTTTGAAACAGCTTGCAGGTCATGCCACCGCCGAATAGGGTGTTGAGTACCTGCATGGCGGCGTACCGGGGATCGTGGAGGGTAATGGGCGTGGCAAAGCCCATGCACAGCTTGCCCTGGGCCACCTCCATGGTCTCTACCCGCTTGCCCTCTTTGCCGCCACGGAATGGCGTCTGGGCAGGAAGGTTAACATAACATCTATCCAAACCTTCAAAAACGGTTTTCAGGGCGTCAGCCACCACCTCCGGAGCCTGGTCGCCCACATAGAAAAGCTCCATAGGGCTTTCTTTCAGGATGGTCTGGTAATGGGCATACAAAGCCACCGGGTCAATGGCTCTCACATCCTCCTCGTAGCCCAGTCTCGGCAGGCCAAAGGGGTCGTCGGCGCACAGGTCCCGCAGAAGCTGGCTGGCGGCGTAGGCCCGCTTGTTGTTCATCTGGGACTGGATGGTGGAAATGAGGTTTTTCTTCTCGCTTTCCACGAAGTCGCCGCGGAAGCCGCCATTCTCGGTAAGGGGGCGCAGAAGCAGATCCTTCAAAAACGCCGCCATGGGGGCAAGCAGACTCTCCCCGTCCAGGGTGTAACGGTCGCCGATAAAGTTGCAATAAAGGCCCGTAGTCTGATAGTCGCCCACCCGGCGCACCAGAGCGCCGATGGAAGCGCCGTACAGATCGTCCAGGCGCAAGGTGATGGAACGGATATCCGGGGCGCTTTCACAGCCGCGGAGCAAGATCGCGGGAATCAGGGCGTTCATGGCGCACTCTTCTTTCCCAGCGGAGCGTACCAGCTGCAGGCTCAGACAGCTCTGCTTAAAGCGGCTGTCGGCAAAGTGGTGCAAGGTGATGCCCGGAAACAAAGTGGTGGTGTGGATCATAAAGATCTCCTTAAAAACAAGTTAGAGTTATTATATACTGAATCGCTGGAAATAGCAAGTAAAAGACCCTGTGAGTAACCACAGGGTCTTTCAGGTTATTCTAACTCGAATGCGCCGGTGTACAGGCGGTAGTAGGTGCCTTTTTCTGCCAGCAGATCCTCGTGGGAGCCGCGCTCGATGATTTTGCCGTGGTCCAGCACCATAATGCAGTCGGAATTGCGGATGGTGGAGAGCCGGTGGGCGATCACAAAGGTGGTGCGGCCCTTCATAAGGGCATCCATACCCTTTTGCACCAGGGCCTCCGTACGGGTGTCGATGGAGGAGGTGGCTTCGTCCAGGATCATCACAGGGGGATCTGCGACCGCCGCTCTGGCGATGGCGATCAGCTGCCGCTGACCCTGAGAAAGACTTGCGCCGTTGCCGGTAAGCTCTGTGTCATAGCCCTTGGGCAGTCTTGTGATAAAGTCGTGGGCGTTTGCGATCTTGGCGGCCTTGATGCACTCCTCGTCGGTGGCATCCAGCTTGCCGTAACGGGTATTTTCCATCACCGTGCCGGTAAACAGGTGGGTGTCCTGAAGCACCATACCCAAAGAGCGCCGCAGATCCGGCTTTTTGATCTTGTTGATATTGATGTTGTCGTAGCGGATCTTGCCGTCGGCGATATCGTAGAAGCGGTTAATGAGGTTGGTGATGGTGGTCTTGCCTGCGCCGGTAGCGCCCACAAAGGCAAGCTTCTGACCGGGATGGGCGTAGAGGGTCACGTCCTGCAAAACCGTCTTCTCCGGCACATAGCCGAAGTCCACGTTGAACATGGTGATGTCACCGGTCAGCTCCGTATAAGTCACCGTGCCGTCTGCCTGGTGGGGGTGTTTCCATGCCCACAGGCCGGTGCGCTCTGCGCACTCTGTCAGGTTGCCGTTCTCATCTTTTTTGGCATTGACCAGGGTCACATAGCCCTCGTCTACTTCCGACTCTTCATCCATCAGCTCAAAGATACGCTCCGCACCCGCAAGAGCCATAACGATGGCGTTGATCTGATTGGAGATCTGACCGATGGGCATATTGAATTTCCGGCTCAGGAGCAAAAATGCGGCCAGACCGCCCAAGGTCAGCAGATTTCCGCCGGAGGCGATGGCGATACCGCCGCCTACGATAGCCAAAATGGTGTACTGGATGTAGCCCAGGTTGTTGTTCACAGGGCCCATCATGTTGGTAAACGCGCCGGCCTTAAAGGCGTTTTTCCGAAGGGTCTCGTTGATTTCGTTAAACTCTTCCTTGCAGGTCTCTTCCCTGCAGAATACCTTGACCACCCGCTGGCCGTGGATCATTTCCTCCACATAGCCGTTCACCGCGCCCAAAGACTTCTGCTGGCCGATAAAGAACTTGGCAGAGTACATGGCCACGTTTTTGGTAATGACCATAATGCCGAAGGCGGTGAGCAGCACCACCAAAGTCAGCATCCAGGAGGTCTTCACCATGAGCACGAACACAGACACCATGGTAGCCACAGAGGAAATGCAGTTGGGCAGGGCCTGGGTGAGCATTTGCCGCAGGGTGTCGATGTCCGAGGTGTAGCGGCTCATGACGTCGCCGGCAGGGTGGGTGTCGAAGTAACGGATGGGGAGCGTCTGCATGTGACGGAACATATCGTCACGAATCTTCTTCTGCGTGCCCTGGCCCACCCTGACCATCAAAAGATGGTACAGGAAGGTGGACACGATACCGATCACATAGACGATGGCCATGCCCGTGAGGAACTTTACCAGAGGGGCAAAGTCCGGGTTTTCCTGGCCGGACAGGGGTTTGATATAATCTTCAATGAGGGGGTCGAGGGAATAGCTGGAAAGGGCCGTCGCCAAGGAGGACAGGAGGATGCAGACGATCACAAGGACCAGGGTGAAGCGGTAGGGCTTCAGATAGCCCAGCATCCGGGCGAGGGTCTTTTTGGGGTCTTTGGCCTTGCGGCCGTCACCTTTCATGCGAATAGGGGGCATTATTCCTCGCCTCCTTTCACCTGGGAGTCGTAGACTTCCTTGTAAATTTCGGAGGATTGCAGCAACTGGTCGTGCTTGCCCACGGCAACGATCTTGCCGCCGTCCAGCACCACGATCATATCCGCATCCTGCACGGAAGCCACACGCTGGGCGATGATCAGCTTGGTGGTGCCGGGGATCTCTTCTTTGAAGGCCTTGCGGATCATAGCATCGGTGCGGGTGTCCACCGCGGAGGTGGAGTCGTCCAGAATGAGGATCTTAGGCTTCTTGATCAGCGCCCGGGCGATGCAAAGCCGCTGCTTCTGTCCGCCGGATACGTTGGTGCCGCCCTGCTCGATGTGGGTGTCGTAGCCGTCGGGGAAGGAGGTGACGAAGTCATGGGCACAGGAGAGCTTACAGGCGTGTTCCATCTCTTCGTCTGTGGCGTTGGGATTGCCCCAGCGGAGATTGTCGCGGATGGTGCCGGAGAACAGGGTGTTCTTCTGCAGCACCATGGCCACCTGGTCCCGGAGGGCGTGGATGTCGTAGTCTTTTACATCCACACCGCCTACTTTCAGGCAGCCCTGGGTGACGTCGTACAGACGGGGGATCAGCTGCACCAAGGTGGACTTGGAAGAGCCGGTGCCACCCAGGATGCCCACGGTAGCGCCTGCGGGAATGTGCAGGTCGATGGACTCCAATGCGTTTCTGCCGGCAGTCTCGGCGTAGCGGAAGGATACATTCTCAAAGTCGATAGAACCGTCTGCCACTTCTGTTACCGGGTTTTCCGGGTTTGCCAGGGCGGGCTCTTCTGTTAAGATCTCATAGGCACGGCGCATAGGCTCCCGGCTCATGGTGAACATGACGAATACCATGGACATCATCATAAGACCCATGAGGATCTGGCTGGTGTAAGTAAACATGGCCGTCAGCGCCGCGGTATCCAGAGTGCCGCCCACTACCAATTTCGCGCCTAAATAGGAGATCACAATGATAGTGGTGTAAATGGCCACCTGCATCAGGGGATTGTTGAAGGCCATGATCCGCTCTGCCTTGGTGAAATTCTTGTAAATGGCATCGGAGGTCTCGGCAAACTTCTCCACTTCCTTCTCCTGACGGACGAAGGACTTGACTACCCGCACGCCGTGGACATTTTCCTGGACCACATTGTTGAGCTTGTCGTAGGTCTTGAACACCCGCTCGAAAATGGGATGTACCAGGCGGATCAGAACAAAGAGTCCCACTGCCAAAAGGGGCAGCACGATGCAGTAGATCACCGACAGCTTGGGGCTGATACGGAAGGCCATCACAAGGGCCATGACCACCATCACCGGGGTGCGGAAGATCATGCGGATGGACATCTGGAAAGTCATCTGCAGGGTTGCCACATCGGAGGTAAGTCTTGTGACGATGGAGGATGTGGAGAACTTGTCGATGTTTCTAAAGTCGTAGGTCTGCACCTTGGCGAACATATCGTGGCGCAGATTCCGGGCAAAGCCCGTGCTGGCGTAGGCGGCAAAGAAAGCGGAAGCCACACCGAAGGCCAGGGAGCACAGGGCGCACAAGGCGAGTAAGCCGCCGTATTTCCACACAGCG
This sequence comes from Faecousia sp., assembly GCA_045601475.1. Taxonomy (GTDB): domain Bacteria; phylum Bacillota; class Clostridia; order Oscillospirales; family Oscillospiraceae; genus Faecousia. The sequence continues at coordinate 6,686 of JAZRZT010000087.1, read as the reverse complement.
GGCATATAACCCGGCTCAATGCCCTGGCGCAGCAGCTCCGCCAAAACCAAGGGGATAAAGATCTCCATGGTGACTTCGCCGATCATGCAGATGGGAGAGCCTAGGGCTGCCCATTTGTATTCCCGGACGGACCGGGCAAGGCGTTTGATCATAAGTAGGGAGTCCCTCCTTTTTGCATAGATAACAGTTACTGTAATTTTATATGTATCCGGGGACAATTGCAAGTCCTCCGGAAAAAAGTTTACATTTAATGGCTCTTTCTGCCCTCCATGTGGCCGGAGCGGATCACCGGGGGCTTTGGGTCCTGCACTTCAAAGCCGGTGGGCTTCTTTTCGTCGTCTTTCATAAAAACGCCTCCTTTTTCGCAGTTTTCCCTAAATAGCAGGGGCAATACATTTTTCTTTTCTTTTTGCCCAATATGTGGTAATATAGAAAACAGAAAAAGAAACGGAGGCGCTTGTTATGAAAAATCCCATCTTTAAGGGTATGGCAACGGCCCTGGTAACGCCCATGACTTCCACCGGCGCGGTGGACTATGATACCTATGCCCGGTTTATCGATTGGCAGATCGAATCCGGCATCCACGCCCTTGTGGCGGTAGGTACCACCGGCGAAAGCGCAACGCTCAGCCAGGAGGAGCGCAAGGCGGTGATCCGCTTCGCGGTGAAGCATGCTGCCGGCCGTGTGCCTGTGGTGGCAGGTGTGGGTACCAATAACACCGAGCACGTGCTGGAATTTGCGGAAAGCGCCTGCGGCGACGGCGCCGACGGTCTTTTGATCGTGACGCCCTACTACAATAAGGCGACCCAAAACGGCCTGTATGCCCACTATATGAAGATCGCCGATGCGGCTACCAAGCCCATCATTATGTATAACGTACCCAGCCGTACCGGCTGTAACCTGCAGCCTTCTACCGTGGCCCGACTTGCCGACCATGAGAACATCGTGGCGGTGAAAGAGGCCTCCGGCAACATGTCCCAGGTGGTGGATATTATCGCCCGCTGCGGCGACAAACTGGATGTATACTCCGGCGAGGATGCCCTAACGGTTGCCATGATGGCCATGGGCGGCATGGGCTGTATCAGTGTGCTGTCCAATGTGGTGCCCGGCTTGGCTGCCAAGATGTGCGACGAATTTTTCGCGGGCAATGTGGCAGAAGCCGCCCGCATCCAGCTGCAGACGGTGCCTCTCATTGATGCACTCTTCAGCGAGGTCAACCCCATCCCCGCCAAGGCGGCGGTTGCGGCTATGGGCTTCGGTGAGGAGTATGTGCGTATGCCGCTGTCGCTCATGGAAGCAGATACCCGGGCCAACCTCTTTGCCCAGATGCGCAAGCTGGGTCTTAGCGTATGAGAGCGGTAGTATGCGGTGCCAACGGCGCCATGGGCAAGCTGATCAGAGAGCGCTTAGAGGGCGAAATCGCGGGCCTTGTGAGCATCGACGGCGAAAACGGCGTTCCCAAGACCTTTGGAGAACTGGGCGATGTACAGGCGGATATGGTCATTGACTTTTCCCACCACAGCGCGGCAGCCGATGTGCTCTCCTACGCCCGGGAGAAAAATATCCCTGTGGTCATCGGCACTACCGGCCACACCCCGGAGGAGAAGGCGCTGGTCGCACAGGCGGCAAAGCATATCCCTGTGTTCTACAGCGGCAATATGAGTCTGGGAATTGCTGTGTTATGTAAACTGGCGGCCCAGACGGCGGCTTATTTCCCCGATGCCGATATTGAGATCGTGGAGGTGCATCACACCCGCAAGGTGGACGCTCCCAGCGGCACGGCCCATATGCTCTTTGATGCCATCCGGGCTGTCCGGCCCGAGGCAGTAGAGCATTGCGGAAGACGGGGCGAGGGCAGGCGCACCAAGAACGAAATTGGCATTTCTTCCCTGCGCATGGGCAATGTGGTGGGTGTCCACGAGGTGCATATCTGCACCCCCAGCCAGACATTGACCCTTCGCCATGAGGCGGGTAACCGGGGCATGCTGGCAGACGGCGCGGTGGATGCCGCCCGGTTTATGGAGGGCAAACAGCCCGGCCTTTACAACATGACCCACCTGCTGGAGGGCAAGTAATGCGTGTTTTCCATATGAGCGGCGCGGGCAACGACTTTATGGTCCTGGACGCCCGCGGACAAATGATGGATTTTTCCTCTCTTGCCACGAAGCTGTGCAAGGAGTTTGGCACGGACGGCTTCATGGCAGTAGACAACTCCGAAACGGCGGATTTTCGGTTGCACTTTTACAATGCCGACGGCTCCCGGGGCGAGATGTGCGGCAACGGCGCACGGTGCATTTGCAAGTTTGCCTTTGACCACGGTATTGCCGGAGAGACCATGACGGTGGAAACCGACGCGGGTATTGTCTATGGCTGGCGCCTGGGAGAAAATCTATATAAAGTGAAGCTGAACAATCCCGGTGTTTTGGACCTTGGCAGACGGGAAGACGCGGCTTATGTGGAGCTGGGCGACCCCGGCGTGCCCCACAGCGTCACGGAAATTCCCGGATTGACCCATGAGCAAAGAGAGGATCTGCGACCCAGGGCCTTGGATCTGCGCCATGACCCGGTATTTCCCAAGGGCGTGAATGTAAATCTTTATAGCTGGCTATCTTCAGACCGGGTGCGGATACTCACCTATGAGCGGGGCGTGGAGGACTATACCCTTGCCTGCGGCACGGGCAGCGGCTCTGTGGCCGTGGTGCTGTGGACGAAGGGACAGCTTCCCGGCGGTCGTTTGGCGGTGGAAAACCCCGGCGGCACACTCACCGTTACCGTTTCCGGTGAAAACGGCGTTGTGACCGAGCTTTTCTTAGAAGGCCCGGCCGAGGTCATAAAAGAATACGAACTATAAATATAAAAAAGCCTCCCCTGTGCAAGGGGAGGTGGCAAAAATCTTTGATTTTTGACGGAGGGGTTGTAACAATCCCCCACCGCTTCGCGGAGCCCCCTTTACACAAGGGGGCCTTTGTTTTGCTTACTTTTCCAGAGCTATCACTTTGTCGATCCGGCGCTGATGGCGCTCACCGTGGGAGAACGCTGTACCCAGCCAGGTGTCCACGATCTCGAAGGCCAAATTCTGACCTACCACACCGGCACCCAGAGCCATCATATTGGTATCGTTGTGTTCCCGGGTCAGGCGGGCGGACATCACATCGCCCAAAAGGGCGCAACGGATGCCCTTGACCTTATTGGCGGCAATGGACATGCCGATGCCGGTGGTGCAGAGGACGATGCCTCTTTGGCATTCGCCGGAAACTACGGCGTTTGCGGCAGCGGCGGCAAAGTCGGGGTAGTCGCAGCTGTCCAGGGTATACGTGCCGTAGTCCTTTACTTCGTGACCCTGTTCGGTCAGGCGCTTAACAAGGGCGTTTTTTAGATCCAGCGCGCCGTGGTCGCAGCTAATAGAAATCTTCATAATTATTTCCTCCTAAGTGGTAAATATTAGAGAACGATTCCGCCGTTGACGGAAAGTACTTGTCCGGTTACAAAGGTGGCATCGGCCAGATAGAGCATAGCCTGGGCGATGTCCTGGGGGGTGCCGTGGCGGCCGATGGGGGTCTGCTGCCGCAGCTCCTCCATGGACTCCTCCGCAACACCGGCGCACATATCCGTGAGGATCACGCCGGGGGCGATGCAGTTGACCCGCACACCGCTGGGGCCCATCTCCTGGGCCAGGGCTTTGGTCATGGCGATGACAGCGCCCTTGGTGGCGGAGTAGGCAACCTCGCAGGAAGCGCCGGTGATGCCCCACATGGAGCTGACGGTAATGATCGCGCCCTCCTGCTTCTGTAAAAAGTGGGGTGTGGCGGCGTTGATGCAGTGGTACATCCCCTTTACATTCACCGCAAATGCCCGATCCCACTCTTCTTCCGTGGTTTGGGACATGAGACCGTAGTGGCAGATGCCGGCGTTACACACCAAAACATCCACATGGGGAATTTGGGAAAAGGCCTTTTTGACCGCATTCCCGTCTGATACATCACAGCAGATGGGGGTAGCGCCGGTAGCTTCTGCTACCTTTTTGGCGGCCTCGTGTTCTTTTTCGTAGAGAAAGTATACCCGGTCGCCCCGGGCGGCAAACGCAGCCACACCGGCTGCGCCGATGCCCCGGCTTCCGCCGGTGATCACAACTGTTTTCATAAGCTTATCCTTAAAAGAAAAGGGCTGCTGTGACAGCAACCCTTACTGAAATCATCTTCTGCGGCTCTTGGTCCGGTGGTCGGAATACTGCCGGATGGAAGAGATCTTGCTGTCGGATTCGGTCATAAATGCCTTCAGCTTCTCCTCAAAAAGCTGATCGGCGGTCTTGGGGGCCGGAGGGGGCGTGGGGGCCTGGGCTCTGGCAGGGCGGGGGGCGCTGTTGGGCTTATTAAAATTGCCGGGTGCGCGAGGCTCTCTCTGGGGCTTGGGCTCTAAGCGCTTCATGGACAGGTTGATCTTGGTGCCCTCAATGGCCATGACCATGACCTTCACATCCTGACCTTCCTGCAGGTGCTGCCGGATGTCGCTGACATAGGAATTGGACACCTCTGAGATATGTACCATGCCGGTCTTATTCTCAGGCAGTGCGATAAATGCGCCGAAATTGGTAATTGATTTGACCTTGCCTTCTACAATGGCTCCAACGGTTAACTCCATATACGGTATGCTTCCTCCAAATTAGCGGTTTATTCCGTCTCGAAGATCACGGTATCCGGGTCCACAAGACCCAGAATATCCCTTGCGATCTGTTTCACACTTTCCACAGTGCCCAGAATGGAGATCCTATCCCGCAGGATTTGATTTTCCTGTTCCAGAACGGCGGCCTCCTGACGCAGGATTTCGGCCTGCTTTTCGGTTTCGTGGCGCACGAGACCCAGGGTGATGACCGTGAATGTGGACAGCAGGATGGCGCCTAAGACCACCCACTTGAGCAGGGGGGAACTGGGGCTGTATACCAGCCGGATCCGGCTGAGAAACTTGCGCAGCTTTGCCATGGGTCTCACCTCCGATCGTAAAATGGAAACACTGACGGATATTACACTTTATTGTACTCATTTTTTTTACTTGCTTCAAGAGGAAATTGAAAAAAATCTGAAATTTTTTCAAAATATACCCAAAAGGATAGAATAAAATATCTGCGGTTTTTCCCACAAAGCGCCAAAACCAGCAAAATACAGGGCGCAAAAGATAGCCCAAAGTCAGTTCCCAGCAAAGGCCGCCTGCCAAAAGACCCAAATTGCACCCCAGGCGGATGTCTCCCTGGCAGACACCGAAATTCAGCCACAGCCAGGCCCACCCCAAGCCCAAAAGGAAGAAAAAGTCCCCTAAGTGGGTGTGCTTCGGACGCCAGGGGCGCAAAAACCCGTACAAAAGCCCCAGCCCCGCGCCCATGGCGCAGGCGATGGCAAAATGGCGCAGGCTCTGGGCGGGGGTCATGTGAACAGCCGCCGCAAGAAACCGCCGGCAGGCCGGGGCTCTTCGTATATCAGGGCGGCAATGTGGCCGGTAACGCTGACTTGTCCGCCTTCGGGCAGGAGGGATTTTAACTGTAAGTCCTTCCCCTGAACCAAAAGATTCCCCAGATCGGTGCGCAAAACCACCGTATTCTCGTCGAAAGTCACTACCTCTGTCACGCCGGTCATGGTCAGGCTTTTTCGCTCATTGAGAGTCAGTTTGTGGGGCAGCTGCAAGGTATCTTCCGCCATGTCCATTCCTCCTTCCATTTGGTACAACCTATGCGTACTCGTCCGGGAATAGACGCCTGCGTTGACACAGGCTTCGATTTAAGGTATAGTTACCAAAAAGGAGGTGAGCCGGTGGAGTGCAGAAAGATACAGCCCGGAATGGGCCATGAAGAGGGCAGGAAATTGCTTGCGGATATGTATCGCCGGCGCACCGGGGAGGACTTGCCGGAGATCCTGAAAGGCAAGCGGGGCAAGCCCTATTTTGCAGAGGGCGATTGGCACTTTTCCATCTCCCACACGAAACACTATGTCTTCTGTGTGCTGGACAGACAGCCTGTTGGCATCGATGCCGAGGAACTGGATCGGGATATTAAGCTGTCCTTGGCGGATAAGATCTTATCCCCCTCTGAAAAAGCGCAGTTTCATAAGGCCATTGATAAAAAGCGAGCGCTGCTCACCTTTTGGGTGCTGAAAGAAGCCGCCGGGAAACTCTCCGGCGAGGGCATCAACGGCTACCCGAATAAGACGAACTTTTCTCTGGATGATCCCAGGGTGCAGGAAATCGACGGCTGTTTGGTGGCCGTTGTAAAGGAGAACGACTATGATCTTTGAGACCCATGCCCATTTGAATGACCCGGCATTTGACGAGGACAGAGAAAGCCTCATCACCGGCCTGCCCCATAAGGGGATCGAGGCGGTCATGAATGTAGGCTGCTGCCTGGAATCCTCCCATGACTGCATTGCATTGGCAGAAAAATACCCCTTCGTCTACGCCTCTGTGGGAAGCCACCCGGACTCCGCGGACGAGGTAAACGAAGAGGTCATTGAAAAGTATCGGCAGATGGCCGGTCATCCTAAGGTAAAGGCCATCGGCGAGATCGGTCTGGACTATTATTACGAAACCATCCCCAGAGAGGTCCAGCAAAAGGCGTTTCGGATGCAGATGGAACTGGCAAAGGAACTTTCTATGCCCGTGATCGTCCATGAGCGCAACGCCCACGACGACGGCATGCGCATCGT
>JAZRZT010000086.1:0-3011 GCA_045601475.1 Faecousia sp. | reverse complement strand
CAACATCAGCAGGGGTCTTGATACGATTCCAGCTCAGCTCGGAAACATGACCCATGCCCTCCACGCCACCGATATCAACAAAGGCACCATAGGAAGTCAGGGACTTGACAACACCGTGGTACTTGGCACCGACCTCGATCTCAGCCCAGATCTTCTCCTGATTTGCCTTGCGAGCCTCAGCGGAAACAGCACGGATGGAACCGATAACACGACGGCGTGCACGGTTGACCTCGGTGATCTTCAGCTGGACGTTCTTGCCGACCATACCGGTCATGTCGCCGCCCTTGGCGATGCCGGACTGGGAAGCGGGAATGAAGACGCGGATGCCCTTAACATTGCAGACCAGGCCGCCCTTGTTCTCTTCGGAGATGACACCTTCGATGGTGGTCTTCTCTTCAGCCCAAGCAGCCATGTCGTCCCAAACCTTCAGGCCGTCCAGCTTCTTCTTGCTCAGCTGCACAGTACCTTCCTGGTCGTTCACGCGAACGACAAAGACTTCGATCTCGTCGCCCACATTCAGAATGTCCTCGGGCTTCACTGCGGGATCGTTGCTGACTTCGTCATAAGGAATGTAGCCGGCATGCTTGGTGCCCAGGTCCACCTGGACTTCGGTGTTGCCAATATTGGTAACGATACCGGTAACCTTATCTCCTGTATTTAAAGTCTTGATGGACTGCTCGAGAAGTTCGGCAAAGTTCTCCTCCTGTACAGCCTCAACATTGATAATTTCGCTCATAGTCTTGTTGACCTCCTTTATAATCCACGCCGGTGTCGATGCGCCGGCTGTGACTCCAACATCAGTTACACCGCAGAAAAATCCGGGGTCCAGTTCTGTGGCATTATCCACCAAAACCACCCGGTCGCAGTGCTCTCTACAGATCATGGCGAGACGGCCTGTGTTGGAGCTGTGGGTGTCACCTACAACGACCATGGCCTGACAAATCTTACTTAAATCTGCCGCTTCGCTCTGTCGAGATTCAGTTGCTTTACATATTGTATCAAAAATTTTCAAGTTAGTAAACTGTTTTTTTGCGATTTTCACGCACGAATTCCACAAAGATTCCGTGGATGTGGTTTGACAAACCATGCAAATTAGCAAATCCGGGGGTAAATCCGCGGATTTTGCCCAGTTCTCTAACTTTTCGGGGCTTTCAAAAATCTCACATTTTTGGCACCAACCGGCAATTCCCTCCACTTCCGGGTGGGTCGGTGTGCCGATAATCACGGGTAAATGCCCCTCCTGGGAGGCTTTGTCCACAATGCCGTGGATGCGCTTCACAAAAGGACAAGTGGCATCAATGATCTCCACACCCCTTGTCTCCAATGCTTCGTAGACCGCTTTGGAAACGCCGTGAGAACGAATGACTACGGTTTCGCCGGGGTTTGCCTGGTCAGGACTGTCGATGACGCTGACCCCCATATCCTCAAAATGCTGCACCGCATGACGGTTGTGGATAATGGGTCCGAGCGTCACCACTTTTTTGCCGGACTTGGCCGCTTCTTCTACCAGTTCCACCGCCCGGTTTACACCGAAACAAAAACCGGCACTTTTTGCAAGGGTTACACTCATAGCGGAATCTTCTCCCCGATGATTTTCTTCATGGCAGCTACCACACCGCCAATGTCCAGCTCGGAGGTATCCAGGAGCACCGCGTCCTTCGCCTGCTTCAACGGGGCGATGGGGCGGTTCATATCCTGATAATCCCGCTGCTGAATATCCTTAAGGGTCTGCGCATAGTTCGCCTTCTGACCCTTGGCCAAAAGCTCGTCGGTACGGCGCTTGGCGCGGACCTCGGCAGAGGCAGTCAAAAAGATCTTCACGGTCGCCTTAGGCAGCACCACAGTACCGATATCCCGGCCGTCCATGATCACATTGTACTTCTTGGCCACATCCCGCTGCATATCCAGCAGCATGTCCCGGACAACCCCGTGGGCAGACACCAAAGATGCCTTCTGGCAGATATCCTGGGTGCGGATATCGTCAGATACGTCCATGCCGTTCATGAGCATGTGCTGCTTGCCCTCTTCGTCATACTCAATATCGATGGTCAGTTCGTCGATGTAGCGCTCCACGCCGTCCACATCCTTGGGGCTCACGCCCAGAAGGTCCAAAAAGTAGGCAACGGTGCGGTAGATGGCTCCGGTATCCACATACTGGTAGCCCAGTTCTTTGGCCAGTGCCTTGGCGATGGTGCTTTTTCCTGCGCCGGCAGGGCCGTCAATGGCGATAGAATATTTCTTAGACATAGTAGATTACCTCACTTGTCGGTATTTTCTCTGAGTTTTGCCAGGGCTGCCGCTTCTTTTGCGGTCACATCCTCCACGGAGATACCCAACCGCAGAGCCACCTGCTGGGGCTTCATGGGAACGCCGCCCTCCAAACCGTAACGCATGGTAAGAAGCTGGGCATCCTCCTGGGGCAGATCTGCCAACAGCTCCGCGATCCGCTGGCGCATCTGGAAGTAGGCAGTATCCTCCACCGCCTGGTCATCTTCTTCCGGCATAGCCTTTGTCTCCGCTGGGGCTTTTGCCCGCTGGAGCATCTGGGCGTTATCCAGAGTCTCTGCCACGGTCATGGCTTCCTGGGGCGTCATGTGCAGCGCCTCTGCGATCTCCTCAACCGTAGGGTTTCTGCCCAGTTCCACCAAAAGCTTTTGGTCCATGTCCCGGTAGTCTTCCATAGCCTGGCGCATTTTACGGCCAAGGCCGGATTCTCGTGCCTGGACGATTACCGCAAAGGTCATATACTGGCGGACATACCAATCGCAGAACGCTTCCACATCGCCGCCACGGTAAGTCTGCAGAGCCTGCCACAGGCCCAGACTACCCTCTTGGATCAGGTCCAGCAGCAACACGCCTCTGCCGGTGTACTCCCGGGCGATCTCCACTACGCGGCTTAAAAGCAAGTCTGCCATGGTTACCACATGGTCGGTGTTACCGGCAGCAAGTTCTTCTGCCAACACCCGGATATCCCCGGCTGCGGGAATCGCGGCTAACTCCTCTAAGTAGAC
>JAZRZT010000085.1:0-2755 GCA_045601475.1 Faecousia sp. | reverse complement strand
ATTCCCTTGACGGCGTATCCGATCGCGATTTCGCCCTCGAGCTGATGAGCGATCTTTCCATCCTGATGATGCACCTATCCCGCTTCAGCGAGGAGGTCTGCATGTGGTGCAGCTGGGAATTCAAGTTCATCGAGCTTTCTGATGCCTACACCACCGGCTCCTCCATCATGCCCCAGAAGAAGAATCCGGACATGGCCCAGTTGGTCCGCGGCAAGACCGGCCGGGTCTACGGCGACCTGATGGCATTGCTTACCACCCTGAAGGGCCTGCCCCTGGCCTACAACAAGGATATGCAGGAGGATAAGGAGGCCGTATTTGACGCCTGCGACACCGTCAAGATGTGCCTGCAGGTCTTCGCCCCCATGATCGCCACCATGACCGCCAATACGCAGAATATGAAGCGGGCGGCACAGACCGGCTTTATCAACGCCACGGACTTGGCCGACTACCTGGTAAAGAAGGGCCTGCCCTTCCGCAGCGCCTACAAGATCTCCGGCCAGCTGGTAGCTTTGTGTATTCAGAAGAACACCGTGCTGGAAGAACTGCCCCTTGCCACTTACAAGGAATTCTCCGATCTTTTTGAAGAGGACCTGTACCAAGATATCGACCTTACCACCTGTGTGGAAAAGCGGATCAGCCAGGGCGGCACTTCCACCGCTTCCGTCAAGGCGCAGATCGCTTATGTGAGGAACGCATTATGAAAAACAAACACTTTTTGAAGCTCCTGGATTTTACGCCGGCCCAGATCACAAAGCTTTTGGACTTGGCCGCCGAGCTGAAGACCCAAAAGAAAGCCGGCATGCCCCACAAGCTGTGCGAGGGTAAGTCCATCGCTTTGGTCTTTGAAAAGTCCAGCACCCGCACCCGCTGCGCCTTTGAGGTGGCGGCGGCGGACCTAGGCATGCACGCCACCTACTTAGACCCCAAAAGCTCCCAGATGGGCAAAAAGGAGTCCATCGCCGACACCGCAAGAGTGTTGGGCCGGATGTATGACGGCATCGAGTACCGGGGCTTCGGCCAGGAAATCGTGGAGACCTTGGCCGCCTATGCCGGCGTGCCGGTTTGGAACGGTCTGACCAACGAATTCCATCCCACTCAGATTTTGGCGGATTTCCTCACCATCCGGGAACATTTCGGCGATCTGAAGGGCAAAAAGCTTGTGTATATGGGCGACGCCCGGTACAACATGGGCAACTCCTTAATGGTGGGCTGCGCTAAAATGGGCATGCACTTTGTGGCATGCGCCCCTAAAAAGTACTTCCCCAACCAAGAACTGGTAGACATCTGTCAGGATATTGCCAAAGAGACCGGCGCAGAACTGGAGTTCATCACCGCCCCCATGGAGGCTGTGAAAAATGCCCATGTGATCTATACCGATGTGTGGGTGTCCATGGGTGAGCCGGACAGCGTTTGGGCGGAGCGGATCGCAGATCTCACCCCCTACCGGGTGACACAGCAGCTGATGGATGCCGCGGGATGCCAGTGCCGGTTTATGCACTGTCTGCCCGCTTTCCATGACCGGAACACCGAGATCGGCAAAGAGGTCTTTGAGAAGTTCGGCATCGACTGCATGGAGGTCACAGACGAAGTGTTTGAAAGCGAAGCATCCATCGTCTTTGACGAGGCGGAAAACCGTATGCACACCATCAAGGCGGTCATGGCCGCCACATTGGCATAAGAAACACCCCAATATCATTCAGCAGAAGCATCGTGTCATTCTGAGCCTGCAAAGCAGGCGTGAGAATCCGTTCCCCAAAGGGTATTACGGATTGCCACACCCCTTTGGGGTTCGCAATGACATTGGGTGCTGAATGATATTGGGGTTTATGCGTTGACGGAAAACGGAATCTTTGGTATAGTAGCAAAAACGCAAGGAGGGATGCCCATGGCGCAGAACTTAAATATGACCAGGGGCAATCCCCTGAAGCAGCTGTTTTTCTTCTCGCTGCCTTTAATGTTCGGCAATGTGTTCCAGCAGCTGTACACCGTGGTGGATACCGCCATCGTGGGCCGGGGCGTAGGCATGACCGCTCTGGCGGCTCTGGGTACGGTGGATTGGTTGAACTGGCTGTTTTTGGGCGTGGCCCAGGGCTTCACCTCCGGCTTTGCCGTGCGGATCTCCCAGAACTTCGGACGGGGCGATTTCCGGGGCATGCAAAAGGCCGCGGGCCAATCGGCGTTCTTATCCGCGGTGATCGCCCTTGCCTGTGTGGTTTTGGGGCAGGCTCTTTTACCGGTGTTTTTGACGCTGCTGCGGGCGCCCTTAGACCTTCGGCCCATGGGCACGCTGTATATGCGCATTATGCTGGCCGGTTTCCCGGCGGTGATGTTCTTTAACTACTGCTCCGCCCTTTTGCGGGCGGTGGGCAACAGCAAAACGCCTCTGTATGCCATGATCGCCGCTTCTGTCACCAACATTGTGTTGGATGTGATTTTTGTTTTTGTATTTCGGTGGGGTATCGGCGGTGCGGCAGCAGCCACCCTGATCGCCCAGTGTCTTTCCGGCGTGGTCTGTGTGTGGAAGGTGCTGCAAACACCGGAGCTTCACTTTCAAAAGTCCGACTGGAAGCCGGAGGGAAGCCTGGTGAAAAACCTTTTGGGCATCGGCTCTCCCGTGGCCGCCAAAAATGTGATCATCGCCCTGGGCGGCATGGTGGTGCAATCAATCGTCAACGGTTTTACCCTAAGCTTTATCGCCGGTTTCACCGCCACCAACAAGCTCTACGGTCTTTTGGAGATCGCCGCCACCAGCTAC
>JAZRZT010000084.1:0-7922 GCA_045601475.1 Faecousia sp. | reverse complement strand
CTTGTAGGCTGCGTCAATGTCCGCCTGGACGCCCTGGGGCATCAGCACGCCAATGACCCGGTCTTTGCCCAAGGCCTCCACACACAGCGCAGCCGCCACGGAGCTGTCCTTCCCTCCAGAAATACCCACAACGGCATTGCAATCCGGGCCGTTATTCCGGAAAAACTCCCGAATCCATTCCACGCAGTCATTTTTTATCTTCCGCATTCTGCCACCTCCGTTTTTTACAGCATACCACACATCCCTCTCCTTCGCAACGGATAATTCTCCCTTGGCAGAATATACTGATACGGACAGGGAGGGGCGGCTATGGAAAAAACTTTGGGGCGCTGGCAATTGGTGGGGTTTCTCTTCACTTCCGTGCTGGGTACATGTTTGCACTTTCTTTTTGACCTTACGGGACAAGCTGTACCGGCGGCGCTGTTTTCCGCGGTAAACGAATCCATCTGGGAGCACATGAAATTACTCTACTATCCCATGGTGATATTCGCGGTGATCCAGTACTTTTACGGTGGTAAAGGCCTCCCGGGCTTCTGGTGTAAAAAACTGGCCGGCATTGTCCTGGGACTTACCCTGATCCCGGTGCTGTACTATACCTATACCGGCATCTTAGGCGTATCAGCGGATTGGTTTAATGTGACCATCTTTTTTATCGCCGCGGCGGCTGCCTATTGGACAGAAACCAAACTGCTCCAAAAAGACACGCCCTGCCCCCTGCCCGGTTGGGTCGCCTTCTTGCTGATTTGTGTGATTGGGGCGGTGTTTACCGTGCTGACCTTTGTGCCACCCAGCATCCCATTTTTCCGCGATCCCATAACCGGCACTTACGGCTACCAAAAATGAACCACCGCCCGGAACGTTTCGTTCCGGGCGATTTGCTTAGTTGGAGAATTTAGGGGGATTGACCGGGTTTCCGGCGAAGGCATTGGGACCGGGGTCGGACATGGAAAAATACATCCTTGCCGCCTTGGTAGTACCGAAATCCTGGTTGGAGCCGGAATTCTGGACCTGATTAAAGGCATCCCGGAACATCTGATTGTGGGCCTCCTCCCGGTTGAGCAGGAAGTCGATGGTCTCCCGGACTTTCTTATCGTTGATCTGACGGTACAGGTACTCATAGACCACCTTCGCCCGCTGTTCGGAGGCGATGTTGCTCAAAAGATCCGCGCACAGATCACCGGTCACTGTTACATAGTCCGCCGTCCAGGAATAGCCGGAGGCGTTGATAAGGCCCGGATTCAGCCCCAGGATCACATGGCTCTGAATTTCGCCGCAGGGCACCTGCGCCGCGTCCACATCGTGGCCGTTGAGCAGATTGATGGTCTGGGCCACCATCTCCATGTGTCCCAATTCCTCTGCCGCAATATCCAAGAATAAGTCCTTGATCTTGGGGTCTTTGATACGGAAGCTCTGGGACATATACTGCATGGCTGCCTTCAGTTCGCCGTTGCCGCCGCCCAGCTGCTCCTGCAGCAGCGCCGCGTACTGGGGGTTGGGCCGCTCGATCCCCACGGGATGAAATAGCTGTTTTTCGTGCTTAAACATACACACCACTCCTTCTCTGTGATGTGCTTATTTTGCCAGTTTCTTCCCAAAGATATACAGGTTTTCAAACAGAATGATTAAGCGTCCCTACGCCCTACTGATGAAATCCAGCACCTGCTGAATGTTCTTCTTTCCAAAAGAGACCTCTCCGTCACCCATAACAAGGCACGGTACACTCATGACCTTGTAGCGATTCTTCAAATCCTCAAAATGGCGAATATCATATACATGGGCAGTCACATTGGGATTTGCCGCGGCGATCCGCTGTGCTGCCACCACCAGATCCGGACACATGGTGCAAGACAGCGTGACCAGAATCTTCATATCTGTGGGTTTTGTGATAGCTGCAATCTCCCGCTGAATATCCGGATCTATGGCTTGTCCCGGTCCTGCGGCATTATAAAGCCCCAGTACAAAAGAGGTAAACTCATGGCCGCTGGGTACGCCATGAAAGGCAAGTCCTGTTGGGGTGCCGTCTGCCAGGCAAACCTCCACGCAAGGCGCAAAGGTTTCTTCCGCCTGCCTATCACGCACCTCCAGTTCCAGCTTATCAGAAAGCGCCACGAGGGCGGTTATGAAACTCTCCAACTCCACAGAAATCGGACGATTGTCCAAATAGAGTTTGAGCAGAAGTTGTTTTTCCATTCGGCTGAATACGGTATCCAACTGCTGCCGCATTTCTTCTGTAAAAAACTCGCCGGATTTTGCAGTTTCGCCCGTATCGACTGTGACTGTTGCTTGGCTCTGCTTTGGAGAAGGCGCATCGGCACGCAGGCCTGTTTTTCGGTGTACTGCAGCTACATACTTTTCCAGTTCCGTTGCCGCTAACGCGCCGTCGCTGGTGGCTGTGACAACCTGCCGCAAAGGCTTGATGCACACATCTCCCGCCGCATAGACACCATCTGTACTGGTCTTCTGAGATGCGTCGGTTACGATATACCCTTGCTCATTCAGCTCCACGATACCCTTGACCGCTTCCGTTGCCGGGGCATACCCGGCAAATACAAAGACGCCGAAGGATTCTTCGCTCTTATGCTCCGACACCTCTCCGGTGGCGGTATTTTTATACCGGGCGTAGGTCAATCCGTTTTCGCCGGACACTTCCTCCATCACCGTATTGGTCAGCACGGTGATCTTCTCGTGATTCTTTGCCTGATCGGCAACGGATGCTGCGCAGGAGAAGTCATCTTTTCGCACAAGGATGGTCACATGCCGGGCAAATTTCGTCAGGAATACGCTTTCCTCCGCTGCCGCATAGCCACCGCCTACAACGAAAATTTCTTTTCCTGTAAAGAATTCCCCGTCACAGGTGGCGCAATAGGCAACGCCACGACCCTTGTGCGCTTCCTCGCCTTTGAAGCCAACGGTCCTTGGATGCGCGCCGGTTGCCAGCAGGATACCAAAGCAGCGGTAGTCTCCTTTATTGGTATGCACGGTCTTGATATCCCCGGCAAGGTCAAAGCCCGTGGCTTCCGCCAACAAAAATTCCGCGCCGAAGTGCTCTGCCTGCTGCTGGATGGTATCCGTCAGTGCTTTGCCGCTGGTCTTAGCGATGCCGGGATAGTTGACCACCTCATGGGTAATGGCGATCTGTCCGCCGAATTGTTCCTTTTCCAATACCAATACCCGGTATTTCGCCCGGGCAAGGTAAAGGGCGGCGGTCAGCCCCGCAGGCCCGCCGCCGACAACGACTATATCATACAGGTTTTCCATTACAGTTGACCGACCAGATCCAGGCTGGGCTTCAATGTCTCGGCGCCGGGTTTCCAGTTGGCAGGGCAAACCTGATCGCCGTGGGCATGGACGAACTGACAGGCCTGCACTTTCCGCAGCAGTTCCTCCGCATTCCGGCCCACATTGCCGGCAGTCACTTCATAGCCCACAATTTTGCCCTCGGGATTGATAATGAAAGTACCGCGCTCCGCAAGACCGTCTGCTTCGATCAGCACCTCGAAATCCTTGGAAATGCTGTGGGTAGGATCCGCCAGCATGGGATAATTGATCTTCTTAATCCGTTCGGATGCATCGTGCCATGCCTTGTGGACAAAATGGGTGTCCGTGGACACGGAATAGACCTCACAGCCGATGGCCCGGAACTGCTCATACTTGTCCGCCAAGTCCTCCAGCTCCGTGGGACATACGAAAGTAAAGTCCGCAGGATAGAAGA
Source organism: Faecousia sp. (assembly GCA_045601475.1). Taxonomy (GTDB): domain Bacteria; phylum Bacillota; class Clostridia; order Oscillospirales; family Oscillospiraceae; genus Faecousia. The sequence continues at coordinate 4,210 of JAZRZT010000084.1, read as the reverse complement.
AAAAGACGCTCCACTTGCCAAGGATGTCTTCCTTGCTTACAAACTTAAAGTCATTTTCATGATAGGCATAGGTGCGGAAATCGGAAATCTCCTTGTTGATCATAGACATACTTACTTCCTCCATAAATCGTGTTGATTGCAAAACGCATAAACAGCCCGGACTTCATCTCCATCACAGATAGAGAACTTTGCTTTTGGCTTATCGTCCGGATCCAGATGGGCATACTGGATACCGTGCTCGGTTTCCAGGCACACCCATTCAATATAGTGCTCCCGGGTCATAGGATGCTCTACAGACCCAACGGTTACATGGACGGTATTTCCCTCCACCTCATATACCGGGATGTGTTTCTCCCCGGATGCCTCTGTTGTACCCGGAATCAGCTCCTGCATTTTTTCACCGCAGCAGTAGACAGGAACACCCTTATCCCGAATCATGGCCACGATATTGCCGCAATGTTTACAAACTAAAAACCTCTGTTTCATATTCGCTCCCTCCTGTGAAAAGTGTGTCCAAAGAAACAGCAATAATGCATAAAAGTCTGGACATACTACCCGCAGAAGGAAGTGACATGATGGAGCGCAATGTTTCTTATATAAAAGGATTTATTCCATACGCATTAGCCGCCCTTTTGATTGGCTTGGTAGGCGGCTTTTCTACGGTTTTGGGACCTGCCTTTGTGCAGGATATCGGCATTGCCTATAACAACACCACCTGGACAGCCCTTGCGCAAGCTATGTCTACCGCGGCCTGTGCGCCGATTCTTGGCAAGGTTGGCGACGTGATCGGGCGCAGAAAGACCCTGCTTCTGGGCGTTGCAGTATACACCTTAGGAAATGTCCTATCTGCCCTGGCGAACTCCCTTATGTTTATGATGGTTGCCCGTTTTATTGTAGGTATCGGCACTGCGGCAATGGGTCCGGTGATCCTTGCATACATTGCAACGGAGTTTCCGCAGGACAGGATCGCGAAGGGATTTTCCCTGTATATGCTTCTTTCCAGCGCGTCGGTGATCATCGGACCAACCATCGGCGGTCTGCTGGTATCCGGTTACGGATGGCGCACGATGCTGTGGGTATGCGTAGCCATTTGCGTCGGTATTTTTGTTGGCTGCGCCCTTACTTCCCGAAACCAGGTATCCACAAAAAAGCCACTGCAAAACTTTGACGTATCCGGCGCTGTTTTGATTTTGATCTTCTTTAGCCTGCTGCTATGCGTCCCCTCCTTTGGGCAAAACTTTGGGTGGACATCCACACCATTTCTAATCGTGCTGGTTCTCGCAGTGGTTAGTCTGATTGGACTTGTCCTTGCCCAGCGGAAAAGTTCCCATCCTATTTTGTCCGGCAGCTTCATAAAGCGCAGCGTTTTTATTCTGAGTGTTCTGGCTCTGTTTCTGACCCAGGGGCTCATGCAGGCCAACATGACCAATACCATTGTGTTCGTGAATTACACCCAGCCGGATAATGCCGCCATTTCCGGCTATGCGATTTCTGTGATGTATGTGGGTATGTCTTTGGGCGCCGTTGTTTTGGGTCCTCTGGCGGATAAGTTTGACCCGAAACGAGTCCTCATAGGATCATTTCTACTCACAGGAATCGGATGTGGGCTTCTGCTGCTGTTCACAGGGGCGACTTCCGTTTTGCTGCTGATGGCATCCCTTGGTGTCCTTGGCTTTGGCCTGGGCGGAAACGGCACGATCTTTATGAAGGTTGTCCTTTCCGGCCTGACACCCCAGGAAGCGGGTGCCGGTACGGGCACCTACGGCCTGTTTCGCGACCTGGCCGCGCCTTTTGGTGTAGCCGTGTTTGTCCCATTGTTTACTAACCAAATTACAGGCAGAATCGCCGCAGGTACAGCGGCGCCTGCCGCAGCTGTTGCATCCATCCATTTTCTGGCGATAGCGGAGATCCTGTGTGTAGCATTGGGTATCGCTGCGGTAGCATTCCTGCCTAAAAGAAAGGGGAAGTAATATGCGATTAAAGGACAAAGTAATTTTAGTAACCGCCTCTACCCGAGGAATCGGCCTTGCCATTGTGAAAAAGTGCGCTCAGGAAGGCGCCCGGGTCTATATGGCTGCCCGAAATATCGATCGGGCGCAGGAAATTGCAAGCACCTTGGATGGTGTAAAATGCGTGTACAACGATGCCACAAAACCGGAAACTTTTTCTTCCATGGTGGAGGATGTGGTCCGGGATGCCGGTCGTATAGATGTGCTGGTCAACAATTTCGGAACATCCAACCCGGGTAAGGATTTGGATTTTGCCAATACGGATTCTCAGGTATTCCTGGACACTGTAAATCTGAACCTGAGAAGTGTCTTCATGGCAAGTCAGGCCGCAGTCAAGCACATGACGGAACATGGCGGCGGCAGTATCATCAACATTTCCTCTGTGGGCGGCCTTGTTCCGGACATTTCTCAGGTTGCTTACGGTACCAGCAAAGCTGCCATCAATTATCTGACCAAACTAATTGCTGTGCAGGAAGCCAAACACCATATCCGGTGCAACGCCGTTCTTCCCGGCATGACTGCCACGGAAGCGGTGGAAAAGCATCTTTCCGATGACTTTCGGAATCTGTTTCTGCGGCATATCCCCCTGGGCCGCATGGGACAGCCGGAGGAAATTGCCGAAGCGGTATGCTACTTTGCCGGCGATGCTTCCGCATACACCACAGGACAGATTCTCACCGTCTCCGGCGGCTTTGGGTTGGCAACCCCGGTCTACGGTGACTTGGCGAACAAAACAAACCGCCGATGACCTGTTCCAGCCTATTCCATGGTTTTCCCAAGCGCAGCTACTTTTGCGGTTGGTATTACCGTTGCCAGTCTGGCAATCAAACAGTGGCGATTATTCCCTCTGTTCATAAAACCAAAGAAGGCAATTTCTGCGCAATCCAGCTGATTACCGACACAGACGCGTTCCACGCGCAATTCCCTTATGACGATTTCACCAAGGACGGGGACGAAATTCGTATTGGCAATAATCGGTTTGGAAAGTCAGGGGTCTCTTTGGATATTCAGGCTCCCGGATTCTGTGCCCGGGGGGCTGTTCGATTCGGTGCTTTCTCTCCCATCAAGTATGACATTATGGGGCCATTTCAATATATCCCTTTTATGCAGTGCCGGCATAGTGTCTACAGTATGCGCCACCGGGTAGACGGAGAAATTCAGATCAATGGCGTTCCTTATGTATTTGGCAACGCTGTCGGCTATGTGGAAGGTGATCGGGGGCACTCCTTCCCCAAAGAATATGTCTGGACCCAATGCAGTTTCCCGGGAGGGGCGCTAATGCTGTCGGTTGCGGATATTCCTTTGGGTAAGTTCCACTTTACCGGGGTCATCGGGATCGTTCTGCTCCACGGAAAAGAGCACCGCCTTGCCACCTATTTAGGCGCAAAAGCAGTCAAGATCAGAGATGGTGAGGTCACTGTCAAACAGGGGCGCTACTGCCTGACTGTCAAGCAACTGGATCTGCCGGGGCACCCGCTCCAGGCGCCTGTGGGCGGCGCTATGACACGCACGATCCACGAACACCCTTCCTGTAAGGTGTACTACCGTTTCACCCATGGGGATGCCACACTACTGGAGCTTGAAGTGCCCAATGCAGCCTTTGAATATGAATATTGAGGGAGTACAACGGTACTCCCTCTCAAATTTTATAATCCCAATTCCCAAAAGGATTTGGCCCAATGAGCTACGCTCGTCGGACGCATAACCCGGGAGCATAGATACAAGGCTTGCTGCACAAGCCGGAGAAAAGAAAAAAGCCGTCTCCGTTGAGACGACTTTTTCTTTTCTGGCTCGTAGCACCGAAAAAGATATCACTTGTCAAGTAGATATAAAAGAAAAAACAATATTTTTTGCAAATTCATTTCTTGAACGATTGAACCCTTGAACGATACAAAACCCTCCACTTCTGTCTTGCCGGGGCAGAGGATGGCGGATTTATCGTTTATATAAGAAAAAATACCCATAAAACCGCCGAAATGAGCGGTTAAAGGGCAAAAATAGGGCATTTTCCGTATAGAAATCAAAATTCCATAGCCGAAATTGTATCGACTATGGAATCTTTTTTGGCAAGTTGCACCGATTTAGATGTCGACACAAAACAATTCGATAAATTGTAGTTTATAATACCGTGTAACTCGCATCGGATAATTTATTCATTGCTCTCTTATAGTGTTATTTCTCTTTATACGATTCCCATTGCC
>JAZRZT010000083.1:0-2489 GCA_045601475.1 Faecousia sp. | reverse complement strand
CCGTTTGCCAAAAGGTCATCGATGATCAGCACTCTGTCCGCGTCGGTCAGAAACCGCTTTCCCAAAAGCACGTCGCTGATGCGGCCGGCATCGTCCAAAACTTCCGCCGCATACACCTGGCCGTGGATATTTTTGGTGTTGGTCCGCTTGGCGATCACCAGGGGCACACCGAACGCCCTTGCCACCGCGCCTGCCAGAATAACGCCGGAGGTCTCGATGGTGAGCACCTTGGTAATAGGCGCGCCTTTATACAAGTTGTAAAAGGTCTGTCCAATCTCCTCCACCAAAGCCATATCTACCTGGTGATTCAGAAAGCTGTCCACCTTCAGCACGTTGCCGGGGGCAACGACCGCTTCTTCCAATATCCGTTTCTCCAAGAAATTCATAGGAGCACCTCCCGGTCTCTTTTTCCTTATGATAGCACAAGCGACAAAAAATGTCATTCTTTCTGGAAAAATTTTTACTCCTTTCCCCAAAGTTTTTTCGTTTCCCCTTGCCTTTGCCCTGTGTTTCATGTAACATATAGATAAGCTAGTCTTGAAAGGATGGTATTGCTCCATGATTCAAGTTGATATTTCCAACATTTGGGGGCCTTTGTCTCTGCCTGAGCTGCTTGCCTCCGAACAGGAGATTTTTAATGCCCATATGACCCTTACCGATGGCTCCGGCGAAGGCAGCGACTTCTTAGGCTGGCTGGACCTGCCCACAGAAGTGGAGACTACCGAGATCCGTCGCATCCGCGCCGCCGCCAAGCGCATCCGGGAAGACTCCGATGTGTTTGTGGTCATCGGCATCGGCGGCAGCTACCTGGGTCCCCGCGCCGCTATCGAACTGATGCAGGGCGCCAACCACAACATTGGCAAGGGGAAAGGGAATCCCCAGATCCTGTACGCCGGCAACACCCTGTCCACCCGCGCCTGGAATGAGTTAGTCAGACTGTTGGAGGGCAAGGATTTTTCCATCGCCATCATCTCCAAGTCCGGCACCACCACCGAGCCCGCCATCGCAACCCGCGCTCTGCGTTGGCTGCTGGAGCGCAAATACGGCACCGAGGGGGCCAAGCGACGCACCTACGCCATCACTGACCCCATCAAAGGCGCGCTGCGCCAGATGGCTACCGAGGAAGGTTGGGAATCCTTCGTCATCCCTCCCAATGTGGGCGGCCGTTACTCCGTGCTCACCGCCGTGGGTCTTCTGCCCTTGGCCGTCGCCGGCATCGACCCCATGGAACTGATGCGCGGCGCTGTGGAAGCCAAGAAAGAATGCGATCTGCGCTCCTTTGAAAACCCCGTTTGGCTGTACGTTGCCGCAAGAAACCTCTTATACCGCAAGGGCAAATGCATTGAGATCTTAGAATCCTTTGAGCCCGGCTTCCGCATGATGGGCCTCTGGTGGCAGCAGCTGTTCGGCGAGTCCGAAGGCAAGGACGGAAAAGGCATTTTCCCCGTCTGCGCAGAATTCACTCCCGACCTGCACTCTTTAGGTCAAATGATCCAGCAGGGCGAGCGGAATATTTTCGAGACCATGATCCGGTTTGACGCTCCCGAGAAGAAGCTCACCATCGGCGGCGACCCGAAGGATCTGGACGGTCTGAACTATCTGGAAGGCAAGACGCTGGACTTCGTGGACGAGAAGGCATTTTTGGGCACTCTGGCAGCCCACGTGGACGGCGGCGTCCCCGTCATCACCATGGATATGGGCGAACTTACCAACGAGAAGTTAGGTGAGATGTTCTATTTCTTCGAACTGGCCTGCGGCATCTCCGCTTACATGCTGGATGTGAATCCCTTCAATCAGCCCGGTGTGGAGTTCTATAAGCGGAATATGTTCCAGCTTCTGGGCAAGCCCGGCTACGAGGTGTAAAATTTTTCATAAATATGCATTTAGGTGTTGAAAATCCTGCCGTGAAATGGTAGAATTACAGTACAGCATCTAAGCTGCACTGAAAAGGAGGAATTTCCTATGATTCAAGTTATTATGGGCCTGAAGGGCTCCGGTAAGACCAAGAAGCTGATTGATTCCATCAACCAGACCGCTCAGAACGCTGCCGGCGATGTCGTCTGCATCGAGTACGACAAGAAGCTGACCTTCGATATCAGCTACCGCGTCCGTCTGGTGGATTCCAAGGAGTACGGCATTGACAACATTGACAAGCTGAAGGGCTTGGTCAGTGGTCTGCATGCCGGTAACTACGATATTACCAATGTGTACATCGACAATCTGTACAAGACCATCGGTTCCGACCGCAAGACCGGCGAGGCATTCATTCTGTGGTGCGCCGACTTTGCCAAGGCAAACGATATGAACATCACCATCACCGTCTCCGACGACCCCGCACAGGCTGCTGAGTCCGTCAAGAGATATCTGGCTTGATCTTCCCCCATACATACGCAGGGGCGCAATGCGTCCCGGCTTTTGTTTGGCTTTCCTCTGGGGGAATGGTAAGATGGGAGCGCTTATAAAGGAGGTGGTTTTTTTGGTATATGTTC
>JAZRZT010000082.1:0-24668 GCA_045601475.1 Faecousia sp. | reverse complement strand
CTTGCAGGAGGCCGCCCAGGGCGGCTGCGGGGCATATGTGCTCTTTGTTGTTCAGATGGCGGATGTGAAATATCTTCACCCTAACGACACCACAGACCCCCAGTTCGGCGAAGCACTCCGTCAGGCGGCCAACGCCGGCGTGACAGTCCTTGCTATGGACTGTGCCGTGACTGTGGATACTATGACCATCCGCCAACCCGTTCTTGTAAAACTGTAAGGAAACCGCCCTGTCATGCGACAGGGCGGTTTTTATAATGTTTCCAGCAGTTCTTCCAACTGCGCAAGGCTTTCAATCTCATAATCCGGCTTGTTGGGACGGGTGTATGCACGGTGCTTGGGGTTGATCCAGCAAGTGGCAATGCCGGCGTTTTGACCGCCCGTGATGTCCGAGGAGGGGCTGTCACCCACGATCATGGCCTTTTTGGGGTCAAACCCGGGAATCCGGGAGAAACAATAATCGAAAAATCCCTTGTCCGGCTTGTTGATACCGATATCCTGGGAGATAAAGATCTCCTCAAAATACTTGCGGATGCCGGCGCTGTCCAGCCGCTTGTTCTGCACCTTGGCAGTGCCGTTGCTGGTGATGAACAGCCGATATTTCTTGCTGAGCCCCTCCAAAGCTTCCTCTGCGCCGGGGAGGAAATAATGCCCCTCGGAAAGGTTCTCCATATAGGCAAGCGCCGTATTCTCCCAATCGCCGTCCACACCCAGCTCAGAGAACAGCACCTGGAATCTGCCGAACAGCACCTGCTGCCGGTCGATCTCACCCTTTTCCATCCGCGCCCAGTGTTCCTTGTTGATTTGACTGTACCGGGCGATGATTTCTTCGGTGGGGTCGATTCCCGCAGCCGTCAATGTCTTGACGATGGCGGCATCTTCCTGCGCCTTAAAGTCTAAAATCGTGTCGTCTAAGTCAATGAAGAGAATCTCAAACATTATGCTTTCTCCTATAAATGGCGTTGGCGATGGCGGCAAATTCTTCGATGCTCAGCTTTTCACCCCGCACACCGGGGTCAAAGCCGCACTCCGTTAATACTTCGCCTGCGCCGGTTTTGCCCAGTTCCGGAAAACCGGAGGCTAAGCCGTTCTGCAGGGTTTTTCTCCGCATGGCAAAGCTTGCCCGTACGGTACGGAAGAAGGTGTCCTTGTCCCGGATGTTCCAGGGCAGTTCCTTTCTTGTCCGCAATGTGATGACTGCGGAGGTCACCTTTGGCTGGGGCATGAAACAGCCCGCCGGCACGTCAAAAAGGATCTCCGGCTCTGCGTAGTACTGACAGAATATGGTAAAGGCGCTGTAGTCGGCGGTGCCGGGCTTGGCGGCGATCCGCTGGGCTACCTCTTTTTGCACCATAACGGTGACGGACTCAAAGCACTCCGCCTCCAAAAGGGCGGTGAGGATAGGGGAGGTGATGTAGTAGGGGAGGTTGGCGCAGGCCATGGGCCGCAGGCCCTGGAACTTCTCTTTCACCAAAGCGGCAACATCCTGCTTCAGCACATCGTCCCAAAGGATCTCTAAATTGGAAAATTCTCCTACGGTCAGTTCCAGGATGGGCTTCAGCCGGAAATCCAGTTCCACAGCGCAGACCTTACCTGCCCGCAATGCCAATTGCTGGGTCAGCGGGCCGATACCTGGGCCGATTTCCAAAACACCGGCGGTTTCGTCTACGCCGGCATCCTCCGCGATTCGCTGGGGCACCCAGCCCGCGATAAGAAAGTTTTGGCCTTTGGCCTTAGAAAAATGAAAGCCATGCTTTGCCAGCAGCGGCTTCATTACATGAATATTACATACATCGATCATAAAAAATCGCCTCTTCCTCGCGTACAACAGCCGCGTTTGCAGCTATTATAACAAGAAAGAGGCGATATTTCAATGAAATTATCAGTCTAAGAAATAGACTGTGGCGATTCGTCCGCCGTACTGGATGCACTGCTCCTTGGTGGGGAAGTACAGGTCCAGGTGTCTGCCCTTCACGCCGCAGTCCTCGGCGGTGGCAATACCGTAGATATACTCGCCGTCCTCGCTGACCACAAACATCCGGGTGCCATAAGCCACCACGGTGGGGTCAACAGCCACAGTACCCACACGCACGGTGGTGCCGGTGGCGGTGATCATGTCACAGCCGGGGTCCAGGTGGGAGTAGGCGGTGGTGACAAATCTCTGGGATCGGCTGTAGGTCAGGACCTCGCCGTCGCCGGTGATGATCACACCGTCACCAATGATGGGGGCCTTGGTTGCGCCCTTGCCGGGCTTTCCGGTGCCCACGAGAATCACTTCGTCAACGGGCTCCTGAAGAATCGTCTCACTGACGGGGGTGCGGGCCTGCTCAATGGCGTTCACATAGGTTACATTGGCGGTGACCCGGGATTGACCGGAAACACCCTTCACTGCTACCTTGGTGTCGCCTGCGGGGAGGGAAGAGTCCTCGCGGTAGATGGTTTCGTAGGGAACTTCCTGGGTGAAAGTCTGCTCTGTCTGCACAACATCATCCACAGTTACCGTCATGCCGTCGTAAGTCTGGGTGTCCAGCGCCACGGAGGCAACGTGCTTGCCGTAAGCAGTATAGCCCAGACGGTCCAACATGGTCTCCAGAGTTTCACCGTAGCTGGTGACTTCGGTGGTCTCACCCCGGTAGGTCAGCTGGATGGTCTGACAACGGCGAATGGTGATCTCGGTTTCATCTGTGCCCTGGGCTGTAGTGAAGGTATCCTGGGCGTCCAAAACCAGACCGGCTTCTTCCAGAACGCTTTCGGGGTTAGTCTCAGTAGTGGTATGTACCAGAGTCTTTTCACCATCGGTGATCACATAAGTGGTCTTGGCTTCTGCAATCTGGAACAGGGGAGGCAGCAAAAAAAACAGGGGCAGGATCAGCGCAAAAATACGGGCGATCAGCTTTGTTCTGCTGCGCACAGCGGGATTATATAGAAGCATAAAATGAACCTCCTTTCGGGAAGATCAGTGGTGCCCACCGCTCTGTCTATTGGGTGGTATCAAATAGTTACAAAATCAAACTCCCTGTCGGGATACGTGCCCTATTATAACAAATATTTGCAAAAAGTCAAGTCTTTGCCGGGAAAAGCGTAAAAACGACAACTTTTTGCGGACATTTTTGTAAATTTTTATGTAAACTTTCATCCAAAATATACCAATTTTCGTGTAAGATAGACACAATACCTAGTGGGAAAGGTTACATTTGTTGACATAACGCACAGAATTATGTCACTTTTATGTATGGACAGATTTTCTGCGATTATGGTAAACTTATTTTGGTAAAATTCGGCATACTTTCCTCCCTTGATGGTAAAAATTTGGGGTAAAAATGCTGGACTTGCTCCACAACGAACGTATCGTGTCCGGTGTTGACAGCGGGGGATATGTGTGGTATATTTTCTTAAGGTAAAGGCAACGACGAAGACAACGGCAGTGCGTAAGATGAAAAGAGAGGGTCCTGTTTGGTGCGATGGACTCACAACCCTGCGTTCTGCATACCACTTCCGAGCCGGCGGTTGGAAATAGCCGCCCGGGTGCGCCCGTTAAAGCGTCAATGAGTGGTGCGAAAGCACAACCAGGGTGGAACCGTGGAATACTTAGTATCCCACCCCTGATCTTTTCAGGGGATGGGTGTTTTTTATACCTTCCCCCAAACTAAAGGAGGTAAAAACCATGTCTGAAGAAAATCTGTACACCTTTGAGAACCCCGAGTACCGCAAGACCTACTGGCACACCTGCTCCCACATTATGGCGCAGGCTGTAAAGCGCCTGTGGCCCGAGGTGCAGCTGGCCATTGGCCCCGCCATTGAAGAGGGCTGGTACTACGATTTTGACGCGCCCTTCTCCTTTACGCCCGATCACCTTTCCCAGATCGAGGCAGAGATGAAGAAGATCTGCAAGGAGCGTGTCCGCCTGGAGCGCAGCGAAAAGCCCCGCCTCGACGCCATTGCCTACATGGAGTCTATGAACGAACCCTACAAGGTAGAACTGATTTCTGATCTTCCCGAGGATGCCGTCATCAGCTTCTATACCCAGGGCGAGTTTACGGACCTGTGCGCCGGCCCCCACCTGGACCACACCGGCCGCGTAAAGCACAACGGCTTTAAGCTGACCAAGTCCTGCGGCGCTTACTGGCGGGGCGACAGCAACCGTAAGATGCTCCAGCGTATCTACGGCATCGGCTTCCCCAGCAAGGACGAATTGGAGTCCTACCTGGAAGCCCAGGCAGAGGCTCTGAAACGTGACCACAACAAGCTGGGCCGTGAGCTGGAATTCTTCACCACTGTGGAAGAGATCGGCCAGGGCCTGCCCATTCTGCTGCCCAAGGGCGCCCGTGTTATTCAGAAGCTGCAGCGCTGGATCGAGGATGAGGAGCAGAAACGCGGCTACCTGCTGACCAACACGCCCCTTATGGCAAAGCGGGATCTGTATAAGATCTCCGGCCACTGGGATCACTACCGTGATGGTATGTTCATTATGGGCGATCCCGACGATGAGGAGAAGGAGTGCTTCGCCCTGCGTCCCATGACCTGCCCCTTCCAGTACCAGGTCTACCTGAACCGCGCTCGTTCTTACCGTGACCTGCCCATGCGCTTGGGCGAGACCTCTACGCTGTTCCGCAACGAGGATTCCGGCGAGATGCACGGTTTGATCCGTGTCCGCCAGTTTACCATTTCCGAAGGCCACCTGGTCCTCCGACCCGATCAGCTGGAGGAGGAGTTCAGGGGCTGTTTGGAGCTTGCAAAGTACTGTCTGGACACCGTGGGCATGCTGGAAAACTGCACCTTCCGCTTCTCTCAGTGGGATCCCGCCCGCGCCGGCATCAAGTACGAGGGTACTGCCGAGCAGTGGGAAGAGGCACAGGGTGTCATGAAGAACATTCTGGACAACCTGGGCCTTGACTACGAGGTGGGCATCGACGAAGCTGCCTTCTACGGCCCCAAGCTGGATATCCAGTATAAGAATGTGTTCGGCAAGGAAGATACCATCGTCACCATCCAGATCGATATGCTTCTGGCACAGAAGTTCGGCATGGAGTATGTGGATGCCGACGGTCAGAAGAAGACCCCCTATATTATCCACCGTACTTCTCTGGGCTGCTACGAACGTACACTGGCATACCTCATCGAGCGCTATGCCGGCGCGCTGCCTCTGTGGATGATGCCCGAGCAGGTCCGTGTTATGCCCATTACCGACCGTGCCCACGAGTACTGCAAGGGCTTGGTTGCAGACCTGAACAACGCAGGTATTTCTGCTGAGGGCGACTACCGCTCCGAGAAGCTGGGCTATAAGATCCGGGAAGCACAGCTGCAGAAGGTGCCTTATATGCTGGTGGTGGGTGACCGGGATATGGAAAACGGCACTGTGTCTGTCCGTACCCGTAAGGGCGACGACCTGGGCGCCATGACCCCTGCGGAGTTTACAGCAAAGTGCCTGCTGGAGATCGCCACAAAGAGCAAGGAAGTTTAACATTTTCAAGGCTCCCTTGTGAAAGGGAGCTGTCAAAAATCTTGAATTTTTGACTGAGGGATTGTAAAAAATAATATTTGGAGCCACCCTGGTTGGGTGGCTCCAAAATCTTCTGAATATTTTCGAAAAAAAGCTTGACATCTGTCACCCTCTGCGATATAATGGCAAAGCTGTCAGCGAAAATGCTGCTATAGCTCAGTCGGTAGAGCGCATCCTTGGTAAGGATGAGGTCGCCAGTTCAAATCTGGCTAGCAGCTCCATGAAAAAGCCTGGAACTCCAACGAGTTTCAGGCTTTCTTCTTTTTTGCGCTATGTGGTGACTACCGCAGAAACCGACACCAAAACCGACACGGATGATACTCTTCATTGTCTTTTTGTATTATTTGGAAGAAAAGTGTTGTTATTTTCACCGAAATATGGTATAATCCAAACGGTGCTACCATTAAACGGTAGGCGATCAGCCCTCACTCTTAGAGGGCAGCTTCTTGCGCCCTCTTATTCTCACGAAAGGGGGGCTGCCCAATGGTTACTTATTCCGACCTTATCCAGATTGGTTTGTTAGTCGTTGGCATTATTGGTTTGTTTCTTGCATCCAAAAAGCAGAAGTGACCGCCCCTCCGTCCAAAGAGTGCGGTCACTTCTGTACTAATCTCTAAGGGCTGACCGTCTATCGGTAGCACCTTTTCTATAATCATTCTAACACGGATCCTGAAAAAGTCAATAATTTTCCGAAAAAAGTTCTTGACAATCCGTTCTCGTTTTGATAATATAACCAAGCGCGTTTTTGGAGGTGTCCAAAAGCGCCTTTTTGTTTAGATAATACAGGGGGCAACACTATTTGTGCTGCCCCCTTATATTTATGCTTGTTTGACAGCATCCCGGAAGATTTGGCTTGCTCGTTTGATGCTCTCCTGATCTGCGTGGGTGTACATTCGCAAGGTGACGGCTTTGTCCGTGTGCCCCAGTTTTTCAGACACACTGGCAATATCTGCGCCGTTGGTGATCGCTACGCTGGCAAAGCTGTGGCGGAGTTTATGGGGGTGCAAACCGTCGATCCCATACCGCTTAGAAAACATCTGAAGATAACGGGTGGGACTTTGGGGGTGTATTACCTCCGGGTTTCCGTCCTGGGTGAACACCCATTTGCTCATAGCGTGGCGGGCCTGCTCCTGGCGGAGCTGGCGCAGCAAGCCTATCACCTGTGGATCCACATCGACAGTCCGGGTTTTTCCGTTCTTTGGGGTGTCCATGTAAACGCCGGCAGTCTTTGTATAACATAGGTTGCCGCTGATGGTGACAGTGTTCTGCCGGAAATCAATATCTTTCCACTGCAAAGCACAGCATTCTCCCCGGCGCATTCCTGTGTCTGCCAAAAGATGCACCATAGTGCGCCATTTCAGCGGTTCGTCATTCAGACAGGCCAGGATGTACTGTAATTCTTTTGCGGTGTAAGCATCAGCAGCCGCCACCTTTTTTTCGTCTTTTCGAGGGCGGGGACGCTCCACCTTTACCATGGGATTGCACTTGATCACATCTGACATAAAGGCCATTTTGAAAACCGCTTGCAGAACTGTGTAGATTTTGACCACTGTTCCATGGGCTTTCCCCTGTGCCTGCATGGAGAGAAGCAATGCGGATAGCTGTGCAGCGGTGATTTCCGGCATTTTGATATTGCCTATAGCGGGGTATATCCATATCCTTAGATTGCTGTCGTAGCTGTCTCGTGTGTTTTCTGCACACCGGACAGCCAAAGCGGGCATAAAGACCATTTCGCAGTATTGTTGAAAGGTCTTGATCTGTGCGGCTGCCATAGCTGCCTGCTGTTCCAGTTCCCGCTTTTCTGCCCGGGTGATTACCTCACCGGCTTTCACCTTGCGTTCAAATTCAGCCGCCACACGGATCAGCTCCCGGTCTATAGCCTTTTGGCTCCATCCTTGTGGCGGATACCACCGGGATGTGAGGCGGGAAACTCCACGTCCCCGGCTGATGGATATTTCATAAAATGGTGTGCCGCCTTTTGTGGTCAGTTTTCGTGTTGATGGCATAGTCGCCTCCTATCTGTTGACGGGAAAATATTTTTCGATTGTCTTGTTGAAATCGTCGTGGATATTACAGAGCTGACGATATTTAGAAAGGCTGGTGAATCAAAAGGATTAATCATAGGACACCTCCGCCACGGCACTATAGCCACTTAGATAGCATTTATACATCAAGTCGACAATTGGGTCATTTCTTTCTGGAGGATACGGTAATCTTTCTTTTCCCCACTGTATAAAATCTTCCTGTGTCCTTTTAATTCGTCCCGCTGCGGCATCTTCTGTGCCTAATCTCTCAAAGTGATCGCCGGTTGCCGCCAATCTGTGTATCAGCGGTATTGCCCCCGAGCTTATCGCTGAGCCGGTCAATCGTTCAAATTCCAAAATATCTTTGTCTAATGTTTCCGTCAGTTTCATTAATTCTTCCTCCTCTTGACTCGGAAGGGAGGCTGACCTATAATAAAAGGGCCTCCCCGTAGTGGGTTGGTGATAGGCTCTCTTGTGTGGTGCTTTGGTCGGCTGTCACACAAGGGGGCTTTCTTTTTTTGCTTCTGGCGTAAAAATAGGTGGGCTTTCTGGGGTGCCTTGGGCGGATACTTCATTTGGAGTACTCCCGCCCGTCTTGGGACGTTTCCCCATGCGGTACGGATATAAGGGGCACTTTTTTGCTGTGCAAATCCGCACTTCCGACGGATGGCCGCAGCAGCAATCCAGGCACTTTGCACGAATTGCCTTTACAGGGGTTAAGTGCATATATAATTTCTCCTTTTATTTATGCTACAATAAAGCGGCGGGTTGTCACATGTCTTGCGAATTGTTCCCAGATAGAAGGGGCGGCGGCTTTCAGCGCCTTGCTATCCAAGCGGTTGCTCTCGACCTCTTTCCACGTGATCTTGAAGCTGGGGCCATGGAGGGTGTCGGTGCCGTTCTCTGTCATATAAGCCTTTAGGCTGTCCTCCGTGGCGGCGATCTCTGAGGCCAGCTCGTCCTGCATACGGTGCAGCTCCCGCAGAGTTGCCACCTTGTTTTCCAGATCGTTTATGCTCATTGTGTATACCTCCTAAGTTTTTCGTTGCCGTCTCTCCGGCTGCCGCTGCTCTTTTGTGTTTGTTCTAGCACTTACAACAGGCAGTGTTGAAATTGGGCTGTGCTGTTCTTACTGCCTATATTATAAAGCGTTTGATTGATAATGTCAAGTGTTAAATTAAATTAATTGCTTAATATTTTTAATTTTTCTCTTGCAATCATAAATTGATTGATGTATAATGAAAACCAAGGAGGCGATGATATGACCATTGAGCAAAAGATCAAAATGGCATTATCCTATGCTGGGATTAGCCAGTCTGAGTTGGCTCGAAAAATTGGAACGACGCCGCAGAATTTTAGCCAGAAGTTGAAGCGCAACTCTTTTACCAAGGAAGAAATGGAGCAAATTGCCGCCGTGATTGGCGGCTCCTGGCGTGCGGAGTTTGTTTTTTCAGACGGTACTGTGATCTAATAAGGAGGTCACAACATGAAGCATTATTCTGACAAATTTCAAATGACCCCGGAGCAAAGTTTGTTTCTGGCCAAAAAGAAATGGGACGAAAATGTGTACTGCGGTATGCGTATGGAGAACCGGGCTGTTACTTTCCCCCAAACTAAAACGATCCTCCAGGGGGTGAATGTTCCCAGTGTGCAGCTGAACGATATTCAAGCTATCCTCAATATGCGTGATGCTTGGCAGTTCCTGCTTGGGAGCGTGGATCAGCCGGTCGACCTTGACTACCTGTGCAAGATCAACGAGTATATCGCCCGGAATGAGGCCTTGGAATGGGGTAAACTGCGCACCGGATCCGTGATGATCTCCGGAACGGACTATTTACCCCCTGTACCGTCCGCTGAGACCGTCAGCGGCGAATTAGCCGAAATACTGAATGCAGACACCACCGCCACCGCAAAGGCTTTGGAGGCCTTTGCGTGGGGCGCAAGAGGCCAATTCTTCTGGGACGGCAACAAGCGCACCAGTATGACCCTTGCAAACAAGATCCTGATTGCTGCAGGCGCAGGCTTCCTCACGATCACCGACCGCCACATGGAGCAGTTCAATACCTTGCTAGTAGAATACTATGACAGCGGTAACAGCGAGGCGTTAAAGAATTTCCTGTACGAAAATGCAATACAGGGTATTGCGTAAAAGAACATCCGGGAGCTACCCATCGTGGCGGCTCCCGGATTTTTTACGCATTGGGAAGATTCACCACCTCAATTGCTTTGCGGTGTAGCTGATGGAGGCGTTTAATGGTTGATGGCTTTTCGTTGCCGTAAAGCTCGTTGGCTACCTTCCGCCACGGGTTGAGACGCCCGGATGGGCCATGGAGATAGCGAACCCACAGCACCTCCCGGAGCAGCGGATCACTTACTGCATCGATTGCTTCTTCAATCCATACCAATTCCTCTGATATTTTTTCAACCTCTGATTCCAAACGGGGACTATCTTCAAATTGTCGGTCCATTTCACGGACAATCCGACACATTCCGGCTTTAAGTGCGGGGTATTGACTTAACCATTCTTTGACTGTCATGTATTTATTCCTTTCTGTTTTTCCCTCATCCGTTCCCGGATGAGGATTATTTTTTCTGTGGAGGATGTGCGTGTGCGCTGAAATTCATGCGGTCCCACGTGTAGATAATAGGGCGTTTTCCAATCAAGAAAGTTTTCCAGCCGGTTCCTGTATGGCGGAGCTGCCATGGTGCGGAGGGATATTTCCTCCAACTGTCGGGCACGTTCGGTGCTTACACTGATACACACTCCGATTTCCTCCAGAGTCTGCTGACCCCAATAGCGGCGGCGGATTACCTCTGCTTGCGCTTCCGGAAGATCACTTACCACTTGTTCCAAGGCTTGATGGAGCTGATGGACATATATTGCATCATCCACATTTTCAAACGGAACACTGGCGTTTGGATCTGCCTGCAGATCGCCCAGGGCATCACCCTCTTCATCCGCTATCGGCGCATCAATGCTCATTGCATACCGCAGCGGATCGCTTTTTTGCTTTTCAGTCCGGCAGCCTACTGCCTCCGCAAAGGCCGTTCTAAGATACTGCAATAGCCATGAAGAAAACTTGCTTTGGGTTGGGTCATATGTTTTCACCGCAGCTAACACGGCAAAAAATCCAGAATTGACAAGGTCTCCAATCTCAACACCACGACACAAATCAGTGGCGGAATTAGCGGCAAGAAAACTATTTGCCCGCCATGCAATAAGCTTCTCGACGTTTCCCCATAGCTGTGGAATCAGTTCTGTTTGCCCTGCTTGGATTGCTGCCACCAATTCTTCGTTTGACATTTTCAGCACCACCCTGTAATATAAGTATTGATCTAATACCCTCACAGGGCGGCTGCTGGCTTTTGCCGGTAGCCGTTTTCCTCTTTATTTCCCACAATCTCTAAGCTATTGCAATTATTACCAGCAAGAGAATATGATGGTAGATGTTCTGCAGTTTCCACACTTGCATCTACATCAGTCTCTATACCATCTACTGCGTTACCGTTGTGTTACATCTGTGTTACATCGGCGTTACAGTGTAACGCCCAGTTGTGTTATAGATGGAAGCAATGTGCAAACTTGATCTAAAATTTTTCTCTTTCGTGGTAGAATCAAATTGTTATAAATCCCGCCACGCAGGTGTCTCCCGAAAATGGCCTCCTATTTATTTAGATAATTTTCAGCCATCTGCATCTTCTCCATGCCAGTGATCCAATCCTTGCCGCTCCATCACCCGTTTTTGGTATTCCTCCGGGTCATACTTATAGTTTGCAAGTTGGTCAAGAATGAAATACACCTCTTTCTTGACCCTCTCCGCCTGTTCCGCTGCGGTGTGTGTTCCGCCAAGATCAACGGCCAATTTGCCCGGCATGCCAATAAGCATGGAACGCAGGAAAAGTACATGGTCGGTGGTGATTGCCTCTACATCCTCCGCACGGTGGAATTTCCCAGCAAGTTCGTTTGCGTGAAGTTCGGCTATCTCAGCTTTTGCTTTTTTAATGCGGGATTCTGCCCGCAATTTTTCTTCCTCCAGGTCAGCTATAGCCTTACGCTGAGTGCCGTCTGCCGCCTTGTTTTCCAAATACCTGCAGTATTGCGGGCAAACTGTTTTCAGATCGTACTTATACGGACGGTCATTGCTGATTGGCTCGATAATGCCATCAAGGGTAAAACGCTGAATCTGGCGGACACTGACACAAAAAAGGTCAGCTAATTCATTACTTGTGAATATCATATAACCTCCTTTGCGACCGACAGGCCGCATTTTTTATTTTTCAAAACTAGCAAAGATTTGGGCCTCGCCAGCACCACAGGCGATTTCCATCACCGGAAGGACCCACTACTTCTTGCCCATATATCGGTTGAGGTTGTGGGTAACTCTTTTCTCCAGATTCTCATAGAAATGCGCAGCAACTTCTGGATGGAGCGGACCATCTTTTCCTTTTCTTATCATCTGGGGGAGGGATAGCGTTTTTGCAACATGATTAAATGGCTCGGTCTGACCTCTTCTTTGGAATGGAATATATTGCACTTTGTCTGCACTTTTGGCGCCTGTGGGTTGTAGCATCCATGGAGATCGTGGACTATTCTGCGATCCTGATGCGGTGAAATTCTTTGCCAAGGCCGATTTCTGCTTTTTAGTTAATTTCTTAACATGGGATTTGAAAGGTTTGCCGTCTGTTCTTTTAACTTTCCATTTTAGTGTGTACTGCTTTCCAGATGCAGGCTTTGTGGTCGGCGACATGCCAAAATGTGTGGGTGTTAACAATCGACCACTGTACTTAAGATGAAGTGTTTTATTCTGAAGGCTTCCATCGATTTCCAGTTCGCCAACTTTTCCACTTAAGATTGCCTTTTTTCCTGCGCCCTTTGCGCCTTCGAGGTTATACCTCTCCACCACACCGGATGCAATCCACCCCGGAGCCCGCTTTTTTATATCTGCTTCTGTGGCTTCTAAAGCTTTTTTAGGGGCGTCTTTCATTTTGTCGAGTTGTTTTATTACCTGTTTATAATCCTTAATTCCGATTTTTATGGACACAGCGAAAATCTCCTTTCTATAGCCCTCCTGCCCGCCCCCACGCAAACAGAGGTAAAGCCAAATCGTGGAGGCGGGCGCTTATTTGCTACGCCTTCGTCAGCCCATGGAAATAGCTGGCGGTGGCGATTGCAAACGGTCTACTATGCGAGGATATAGCGGGTAGCACCTCTTTCTTTTTCGGCTGCCTTTCTTTCGGCTGCTGCCTTTTCTGCTGCCTCACGCGCCAGCCGGTCCAGATCTCTATAATGACGATCAACCTTTTCAAACGCTGCCACGGCATACCCACCAGGATCTCTATCTGCTGCGTACCATAGTTCTCTTTCCATTTTCTCTAGGCGTTCAACCTCCGCCTTAACCGTATCCCGCAGACCCCACATATGCTGTCTGTATACTGGATATGCGGCTACTACGGCGGCGTTGGCGTCCTGGGCTGCTTTATACAGCTTAGAATCCCCCTTTAATTCTGCGGTACTGATAAGCTTAAGCTTACGCTCCAGGGTGGAAATAGACTTATCCAAAAATTCCAGCTCCAAATCCGCCTCCGCTGCTTCGTCGATCATGCCGCGGCTGGAAAGATCGTTAATCTTACTGGCCAATGCTTTGCGTTGCTTTTTCTTTACATCGATCTGCGCCCGGTAATCAGTCGCCTGCTTTTCAAGTGCCGCTTTCCTCTGAGATAGGTCCGTCATGTATGCATCTGAGGCTTCTTTTGCCTTTTGTGCAAGAGCCTTGATCTCTGTAGCCTGATCCTCGATAAACTCCAGTGTGATTTCCTCTGCGGTGACTTTCTTCTGTTCGTTCATTTGAATACCTCCAATGATTTAAGTATGCATGGCAATAATGTTGTATATATGCCCAGAAACTGGTGCAGGAAAAATGTTATCACCGTCTACTGGTTGCCCAGATTCTGGTACAGTAGAGCCGGATAAGCCCGGTCCAGTGGCCCAGAAACTGGGTCAATGCTGTCCCCGTTTTTGGGGCGCGGTTTCTTTCCATGTAAAAATGAAACGATATACCGCAGGCTTAAACGGCCCAGTGCTTAGATCCGGAGCATACTGTATAAATTTGTTTCTTTCCAGTTCTGCCAACGCGCGGCTGAAAGTGTTTTTATTTAAGCCGTACTTTGCTGCAGTACTTCTTGAAAAAGCAACCTCCCGTTTGCCGCCACTCTCCATAGCCATGAAAATATAGAGAATTTGTGCGCCGGAGGTTAATTGCTTAAACGGAGAGTTCTCCCCGACAAGCAAACTGTTTCCGATTTGTAGAAACCGCTTTTCTTTACAATCAGCCCTTGCAGACATCCATGGCAAAAGCTGACCGTTATTGTTTTTCCGGGCCACTGTATGCCCCTCCGTCTGCACCCAGCTTTTGCAAAAGTGCCGGTATATTCACAAAATAATCCGATCCGCTTTTTACATGGGGTACAGACCCATCCCGGCAACCTTGCCGGAGAAAATAGGCGGATAGCCCCGTTGTTTTGACCGCATCAGCGATTTTCTGAAACGGTTGCATCTGCTGCATTATTATTGCCTCCTTCCGTAGTTGCTGCCTGTGCTTCACGCTCTGCGCGACGGGCCCAGTAACGGAGATTGTTCTGTCTTGTTTTTTCTGGATTCTTTTTACGCCATGCTCTCGCATAAGCATTTCTTGCTTCTCGCGCTGCTTCATAATCAACATTCTGATCCATATATTCACCTCCAAATTCTTGTTGCGCTTTCCGCAAGATTATGATAACATAAAGATGTAAGTGATTCAGCAACATAGTTGCACGCATTTTTAGGCGAGTAACCGAAGAGGTGTATTAGAATGACATACAAATCCGCTGATATTGGCGCTCGAATCCGTCAAGAGAGAGAAAATTTCCCTAAGGAACACAGAAAAAGAAAAGGTATTAGTCAAAGCGAATTAGCGCAGAGGCTAGGATATGCTGCAGACTACAGACAGTTAGTTGCCAATTGGGAATCAGGCGCTAAGCTGCCGTCGTTGGAAGACCTTGTTAAATTATGCGAGTTGTTTGAATGTGAAATGGGATATCTTCTGTGTCAGCCTGACTATATACTTAAAACTGGTCGGAAGACAGATATTCAAAAAGCTACCGGGCTAAGCAAGGAGTCGGTGAACGCTATCAGTAATCTGGATTTCGTTGTTGGTAATAGGCACTTCGCTGAATTTGAAAATGGGACACTGAGTAGTCGCCATATTCTAAGTCAGATAATCGCAGATGATCGTATGCGTCAGGTTCTTATTGCGTCTAAACAGGCGAAAACTCTCAAGTATAGCTTGCAAAAGAAGGTTGAGCCGGATGTTGATGCTGAGGACTTCTCGCAGGCTTTATTTACACTCAATGAGATGAATATGGTTGCACTTCGACCAGATGATTCGGTTAAATTTTACATACAAGAAGCTGGACGAATCTTTATGGACATTCTTCATACAATAGTTGACGAAGTTACCGATAACGAATCGTATTCAACGGAAAGAGTTTCTCTTGATCCAGATAAAACAATAATAAAGTGGAGTCCAGATGTTTGGATTGTCAATGATAAAACCGCAACAAAACCGACACCGGCACCGTAAACCCGCCACCGAGAGGATGCGACAAGGCACGGCAAGACACAAAAGGAAAAACCGGAAACCCTTTGCAATACAAGGGTCTCCGGCGGTAAGGTACAACAATCTACAACAGCGCAGAAAAGGCGTGAGATTTTTGGTAAGGATGAGGTCGCCAGTTCAAACCTGGCTAGCAGCTCCAAAAAAACAGTCATCCCATTCGGGATGGCTGATTTTTTTTGTTCGCTGCGACGCCGGATTTGAATAATGTAAATGCAACGCGGACGAGCGTTGCCCGCTGCGCTCCACCGCAGCGGAACATCTATTTTGCTCCAACGGAGCAAAATGCAAACAAATCTGGCTAGCAGCTCCATCGCTGTCCAGCATTGGGCACCGCAACAGGAGAGCAGCATAAGCAGCAGGCAGCAACCCCATAAATAAAGACCGCATCCTTACCAAGGATGCGGTCTACTTGTTATCCGGGATGTATCGCATGATGTCGCCGACTTCACAGTTGAGAATTCTGCAAAACAATTCAATCGTATTGGTGCTGACGCTCTCGTTTCGCTTCAATCTTGTGATCTGACCGGGGCTGACGTGATAATTTTTAATAAGGGCATACTGAGAGATTCCTTTTTCCTTCATGATATTCCAAAGATTGTCATAAGAAATCACAATTACCGCCCCCTCTCTACTTGACATCATAACCGAATTCGGTTTATAATCATATTGACCATTATCGGTTAATAAACACTAGAAAGAAGGAACGGTTGTGAAAAATTTGCTGTCTGCACTGCTGGCGTTGAGTCTGTGCCTAAGTTTGTGCGCCTGTGGTGGGCAAAAGGGTGAGATCGGAGAAACTTATACATCTGAAGGTGTGGAATTTACGCTTAACTATTTGGAGTTTACAGACGCTATGGATAATTGGGGCGGCGCAAATGACACTTATTGGATGCCGTTGCCTGATGATGCATGGGGGAACCGACTGGCCAATGCTCGTACTCCTAAAAGCGAAGACGATACCATCTGTGTGGTTTCTTATACAGCCAAGAATGTATCGAAGTACGACACGGTGATCGACGACAGAGGAAAACTTAATTATGACAACGGCTATACATATTCTGATGGTGGATTGACGTTTCGCGTGAGCGAGACGGCCGTATGGAATGATATTGAGAATGGTTTGACGCTGGAGAAATTAAAAGAGGATGAATATGAGTTTAGAGTGTATATGGTAGTGCCTAAGGCGCTCGTTGAAAACACGGATAAACCTTTGACATATACGCTTTTCGGTGTCGAGTTTGATTTAAGGAAAAATGCTTAAAAAGAAAACAGCAGGGTTTTACACCCTGCTGTTTTTGCGTTCAAAAAGTAAGCATACCTGTCGCCTTGCACTATTGGGGTATTTATGCTACAATATCCACAGAAACAGAGGTGAAATGCATGGAAATTCCCAACCCTTTTGCCGGCCTTTACGCCCCATTGCCTGATGTAAAAGCCTACTTATACCGTATCGGTTATACGACGGAAACTGCGCCGACGTTGGCCTGTCTGAAAAGTCTGATGACTGCGCAGTTGCGGTCCGTGCCGTTTGAAAATTTGGATGTCTACCACGGCCATAAGGAGCCTTCTTTAGAGATTGCCGATCTCTTTGAAAAGATCGTGACAAACCGCCGTGGCGGCTACTGCTTCGAGTTGAACGGCCTATTCCAAAAGCTGTTGGAAGCCATAGGGTTTTCCTGCACCTGCCATATTGGACGCATCGGTCACGGGCAGCGGTTTCGGTATCCTATTTCCCATCGGGTAACGGTTGTGAAACTGGCAGGGGAACGGTGGTTTTGTGATGTGGGTTTCGGCGGTCCTGTGCCTGCAGAGCCTGTGAAAATTCTTTTGGATCAGCCGTTTGATTCTTCTAACGGACACCGGTATCTCTTTACAAAAAACGGCGTGGAGATCGCGCTTTCTGTGGAGGACAACGGACAGTTTTCTTCGGTGCTTTCCTTTGTGGACGAGCCGGCTGACCCGGTTGATTTTCTGTCCTTGAATGCCTTTTGCGCGTACTCTCCCATAGAGCCTTTTGTCCATAGGCAAATGGTCTGGCGTGCCACGGAGGCAGGTCGCTGTACCCTGGACGGTAATGTTCTCCGACTCTGTGAAAACGGTGTTGTGCAGGAAGAAATAGTCGAAACAGAGGAGGCTCTTCGCAAGGTGCTTTTGGAGCGGTTTGGTATTGTGTATCCAGGTGCTTTGCGCCTTTAAAATTGTAAGAGAAGTGGTGGTAAAATGTCTGAGAAAAAGAAAGAATTATTTCGTGCTGTAAAGTTTGTTTTGTTTTCTGTCAGCGCCGGTGTGATTCAGATCGGCAGCTACACCCTTATTAAGGAAATTCTTCATGCAAGCCCGCAGATTTCGCACCTGATTTCGCTGACATTGTCGGTGCTTTGGAACTTTACCTTGAACAGAAAATTTACCTTCTGTTCTGCCAACAATGTACCCGTCGCTATGCTGAAAACCGCGGCGTTTTATCTGGTGTTTACACCCCTTTCCACCTGGTGGACCGCGACTCTAACAGGCCCTGCCATCGCCTGGAATGCGTACATTGTGGAAGGTCTTACCATGCTCGCAAACTTCATCACCGAGTATGTATATCAGCGCTTTTTTGTCTTTGGAGCCAGCCTGGATACAGCCAAAAAGTAAGCTTAACCGCCCTTGAAATATAGGGCGGTTTTTGTTGTCAAAAGCGGAAAATTCTTGTTGAAATGTCAAAGATATTAGTGTATAATTATTTTGGTTTTTTCTGACCGCGACTATGATTTTTATGACGGGAGACGCCTGATGGGTATGTTTTTTAACCATAAAAAACGGCTGGAGCACTGGCGTGTGATTGCACTTCTTTTGGTGCTTTTTGATATTATCGCCGTGAATATTTCCTACATTGTTGCTTTGTGGGTGCGTTTTGACTGCTCCATTACAGAGATGATGCATCATGCCGGACATCTCTGGGCGTGTCTGCGTTTTTTGCCTGTTTATACCGTGATCTGCCTGGTGGTGTTTTACTGGCAGAGACTTTATAACAGCATCTGGCGTTTTGCCAGCTTCAATGAATTGATGCGTGTAGGCCTGGCCTCGGTGATCACCACGGTGCTGCATGTTGTGGGTGTTGGATTTTTCTACGGATATGAGATCGGTGCGATCTTTGCCAGAATGCCTTTGGCCTACTATCCCATCGGCGCCTGCCTGCAATTTATGCTGACTTTGGGCATCCGTTTCTCCTACCGTTTTGTGTTGTTGGAACGCAATCGCCGTGCGGAGGATACCCGCCAGCGGGTTATGCTCATCGGTGCCGGCGGCGCGGGTCAGATGATCATCAAGAGTATTTTGGAGCACCCCAACGCGGAAATGCGCATTTGTTGCATCATTGACGATAACCGCAACAAGTGGAACAGAGATATCATGGGTATTCCTGTGGTAGGCGGCCGCTATGACATTTTGGCCAATGTCCAAAAGTTCAACATTGAGAAGATTTTTGTGGCTATACCCAGTGCGTCCGAGGAGGCGCGCCGGGATATTCTTAACATCTGTAAAGAAAGCGGCTGTGAGCTGAAAAACCTTCCCGGTATCGACCAGATCGTAGACGGAAACGTATCCGTCAGCGATATGAAAGACGTTGCGGTGGAAGATCTTTTGGGTCGTGAGCCTATCCGTGTAAACATGGAGGAGATCTACAGCTACATCAGCGGAAAGACCATCCTTGTTACCGGTGGCGGCGGCTCTATCGGCAGCGAACTGTGCCGGCAGGTGGCGGCGCACAATCCCAAGAAACTGATTATTTTCGAGGTCTACGAGAACAGTGCCTACGAAATCCAGCAGGAACTGCGCAGCAAATACCCCAACGTGGATCTGTGTGTGCGGATTGGCTCTGTTCGCGACAGCCGTTGTCTGGAGACGGTGTTTTCCCAGTATAAGCCGGACGTGGTCTACCACGCCGCAGCCCATAAGCACGTCCCGCTTATGGAAGATAGCCCCTGCGAAGCGATCAAAAACAATGTTATCGGCACATATAAGACGGCCTACGCGGCTATGATGCACGGATGTAAGCGGTTTGTGCTGATCAGTACCGACAAGGCGGTCAATCCCACCAACATCATGGGCGCCAGTAAGCGTTTGTGCGAGATGGTCATCCAGTCCTTTGACAAGGCGGTAAAGACCGGCACGGCAGCCCGATTACCCAAATTATTTACCCACTATGACGCCCGCTACGGCGTGGAGGGGGAGGATAGCGAAGTGCCGCCAATCCGCACGGAGTTTGTTGCGGTCCGGTTTGGAAATGTGTTGGGCAGCAACGGATCTGTGATCCCACTGTTCAAGAAGCAGATCCAGGCCGGTGGCCCTGTGACCGTGACTCATCCGGACATCATCCGTTACTTCATGACGATCCCCGAGGCGGTGAGTCTTGTGATGCAGGCGGGCACCTATGCCGACGGCGGCGATATATTCGTGCTGGACATGGGCGCGCCGGTAAAGATCGACGATCTCGCCCGCAACCTCATCAAGCTGTCCGGTTTGCGGCCGGATAAGGATATCCGGGTGGTCTATACAGGACTGCGTCCCGGCGAGAAGCTCTATGAAGAAAAGCTTATGGCCGAAGAGGGACTACTGAAGACGGATAACGAGCTGATCCATATTGGCATGCCCATTCCTATGGACACGGATAAATTCCTGATCCAGCTGAAGGCGCTTATGAAAGCGGCTTATGAAAACGACGAGGCGATCCGTGACGCGGTGGCGGCCATGGTACCTACATACCATCCGCATACAGGCGGATCATGTACAAAAGACGCGACCTATGAGAGCCTGATTCGGCAGACGGAAATGGCACGTTAAAAGCTCTATAGTAAAGCAAAATCCCCACACCTGACACTTGGGTGTGGGGATTTGTGCGTTTGGTATAAAAAGCCACTGTTTTCAATGGAAAATTGTTGCTAAAATTGGCATTATACTAATATAATAAAGATTGACTTTCTCCTTGACATATGGTAAAATTGGACAGTAAATATGTAACTATGCCAATCGGTTTACATAACACGTTTTCCGAGGCGTAAGATCCCAGATTTGGAGGCAGAAGATGAACGAGACCGTAGAAATAGATTTGCGGGAAATCGGCAAGCTTCTTTTGAAGCGTGCGTGGCTGATTGTCCTGTGTGCGGTGATGCTGGGCGGCATGGCCCTGGCCTACACGGTAAACTTCGTGACACCTATGTATCAGGCCACGACTACCCTGTATGTCAACAACAACACCGAGTATGAAAACAGCAGTAATAAAGTCAACTCCACGGACCTTGCGGTAGCGCTCCGTTTGGTCAACAGCTATGTTGACATCGTCCGCCGTGAGGTAGTCATGAGCGCCGTGATCGACAAGCTGCAGATGAACATCTCTCCCGCGGCGCTGCGGGGTATGGTGTCCGCCCAGGTCCAGGGTGAGACAGAGATCTTCTCTGTGACGGTTACCAGCCCGAATCCTCAGATGTCTGCGGACGTGGCGAATGCCATTGCGGAGGTTGCTCCCGGTATCATCTCCGGCATCATCTCCGGCAGTCAGGCAAAGGTGATTGACTACGCCCGGGTTCCCGGGGGAAGATCTTCTCCTAACTATTCCACCAGCGCGGTCCTGGGCGCTCTGATCGGCGCAGCTCTGGCGATTCTGGTGATCATCCTGGCGGACCGTATGGATGTGCGATTGAAGAGTGAGGAAGATCTGGAAAAGCTGTCTGGTGTTCCTGTTTTGGGTGTCATCCCGGATTTTGCTGAGGATAGAAAGCCTGCCAAGAAAGTGAGGAGTCAGAAATGAGCACAAAGAATCAAACCCCTCATGATAACGGCTTCATGAACCAGCGTCGTCAGCTTCTGAGCGACATCAGCTCTTTCTCCACCAAGGAAGCCTACCGCACCCTGCGTACCAATATCCGTTTCGCGCTCCGGGGTGAGGGCTGCAAGAGCTTCTGCATTACCAGCTCTGCCCAGGGCGAGGGAAAATCCATTACCATCGTGAACCTGGCCATTTCCTTCGCGGAAGCGGGCCATAAAGTTCTTCTGATCGACGCGGACCTCCGCCGTCCCGCAATCGCGCGGCTGTTGGTGGAGAAGGCGACCCCCGGCCTTTCCAATGTGCTGGCAGGCCTGTCCGGCGAGGATGCGGCTATCCGAGCTTCTGCCTATCCCGGTTTGGATATTCTTCTTTCCGGCGATGTGCCCCCTAACCCCGCGGAGCTTTTGGGCAGCGAGCGCATGGCGGACATGCTGGAAAAGCTGTCCAAGCGCTATGATTACATCCTGATCGATACCCCTCCCGTAAACATCGTGTCCGATACCTGCGTGATTGCCAATATGCTGGACGGCGTTTTGCTGCTGGCGCGGCAGGAGCGCTCCCGTAAGGACAATATCAAGCGGGCGGTAAACAGTTTGAAGCTCACCGGAGCAAAGATTTTGGGCTGCGTGTTCAACGGCGTACCCCGTGAGACCAAGGGCTATTACTACTATAACGAGCAATGATAAGAAATCCTGATTTTATTCTTCGCGAGGTTGCGGGCACGCAGGTGCTTGTGCCGGTAGGGGAGGCGACCAAAAACTTCCCCGGCATGGTCACAGTCAATGCCACCAGCGCCTTCCTTTGGGAGCAGCTGGAGACCTCGCAAACAGCCGAGACTCTGATTTCTGCGCTGACGGAGCGGTATAATGTCAGCCGGGAGCAGGCCGCGGCAGATGTGGCAAAGTTTTTGGACACGCTTCTGAAGATCGGCGCCATTACCCGGTAATCCCGCCGCGCCTGCGGCACCCAATTTCATATACGAACCAGGGCACCTCACGCACGGCCTTATCAGAAGGCCGATTTGTCCTTCCGAAGAACGAACGGGCGCATCAAAACCGCCACGATCGCCCCGCCATTCGGGGTGACAAATAGGTTTTTTGGTCACCTACGAGAGGTAAACCCTGACATCGGGAAAAAGCCTCCCTTGTGAAAGGGAGGTGGGAAAAATCTCTGATTTTTGACGGAGGGATTGACAATCCCCCAGTCATGCTGATCGCATGACAGCCCCCTTTGCACAAGGGGGCCGATATAGGGACTCATTTCCTTAGGATTTCCCGATCGTTTTACATAGATCTTTTAGCTTTAAGTTAGGAGGAAAATTTATGAAGAAAAGTTTGATTGCGCTGCTGGTAGTGCTGGCACTGATCGTCACAGTGTCCGTATTCACCGTCGGCGCAGAAGAAAACATCGAGTGGACGGAGTGGAACGCAGAAAATGCTGCTAAGGCGCTAGGTGTCGAAGCATCCACCAATCCCCACATGACCAACCTGCCCACCGCAGCTGGCTACTGGCAACTGACAGAGGATGTCACTCTGTCCGGTCCCCAAACCACTGTGACGGGCAACCTGTGGCTGGATCTGAACGGCTGTGATGTCACTAAAACATTCGCCTCTAGCGCAGATAAATACATCTACAGCGCAGCATCTTACACATTGACGATCAAAGACTCCCAGGCTGACACCGACGAGCCCGGTCATGTGATAGCTCAATGTGCCAAGGATTATACTTTTACCAGTGGTTGCGCTATGTTCACCGCTACTGCGGGTGGTAAGATCGTCATTGAAAGCGGCATCTTTGATGGCAGCAAAGTGACGTCTAACGCCTCTAGCAATACATTAGGTGGCGGCCTTTTTCAGATGACTGGCGACCTGACCATCAACGGTGGTACCTTCTATGGTTTCAAGGGTAGTGGCTATGGCACTGTCATCGGCGTGCGGAATACCTCCGAGGTGGAGATCAACGGCGGTACCTTCTACGGCAATACCGCAAATTATGGCGGTATCATAGCTTCTTTCGGTACGCTGACCATCAATGGCGGCACATTCCGTGACGGCTCCGTCACGGCAAATGGCGGTCTGATTTATTCCACTAATGAAGTGACCATCAATGGCGGCACCTTTGTTGGTGGTAACGCCGCGATCGGCGGCCTTATCTCTTCCACGGGTGAGTTGAACATCAAGGGCGGCTTGTTTGACGGCAACAACAACGGTGCAGGCGGAAAGCTTAATCCTGATTATCCTGTTTCCAAGGCTACTCAGCACGGAGGCCTGCTCCATACCACAGCGACTTTGAATATCGAAGGTGGTACCTTCCAGAACGGACTTGCCAATGCTGGCTCTGGCGGTGTTTTGTACGCTGCTGGCGCGACATCTAATGTTACGATCTCCGGCGGTATCTTCCAAAACTCCACGTGTAAGCTTACCGGCGGTATCATGCGCTGCGATGGTACACTGACCATTACCGGCGCTACCATTAGGGGCGGCGATTATACTGGCACAACTGCAAGTTCTCTTGGCGATAACATTGCTTTCTGCTCCAACGGTACCTTAACCATCGGTGAGGATGCAGTGATCGAGGGCGGCGTCGAGACCCGTTCCAATGAGACCGGAACCGAGATCATCCTGGAGGACAACGCCAAGATTCTTACCAATGCCGATGACATTGGCTTAGTGTTGGTTTCGACGTCCTTGGATGTATCTGGTCTGAATACCAATGCAAAGGTGTGCGTAAACCACACCAACCTGGATACTGCATTTACCGTTCCGTTTACCGATGCGGCTCTGGCTAAGAAACTGGTTGGCTATGGTGTCTTTGACTCCGTTGACCCCCAATATGTGGTTGTTGTCAGAAATGATAACGCACTGGGTATTGCTGCGTGGGGTTTATGGAACGAAGATGCTGACCCCAACTACCAGACCTCCCTGCCCAAATCCGGCAACTGGAAACTGACAGATAATGTGACCTTAACGACTTCACAAACGAAGAATACTGATTATGTATATCTGGACCTGGCTGGTTACACTGTCACCAATGTGGTTAAGGAAGCCAAGACAAGCTATATTTACTTCGTAAATCCTGACTTGGCCCTGCGAATCACCGATTCCTCGGCGAATAAGACCGGCACGATGGTAACAAGTATTGCTGATGGTATTTCTTACACCAGTGGCTGCGGTATGTTCTACGCAGGCAAAGCTACTGCTAATAACCCCACCAACGGCAAGATCATCATTGAAGACGGTACCTTCGATGCCAGCGGCGTCACATCCACCCTTGACCCGGCGAAAATCAGCAGCGGTGGCATCTTCCAGATGGATGGCGACTTGACTATCAATGATGGTACCTTTAAAGGCATGAGTGTTACTAATGGCCTTGGTACTGTGATCGGTGCACGGACTACCTCCAACGTGGAGATCAACGGCGGCACCTTCTACGGCAACGATGTAACGGAAGGTGGTATCATTCACTCCGTCGGCGTGCTGACCATCAACGGCGGCACATTCAATGAGAAGAAAGCCAATGACGATGCGATCACCACCGATGATATCATCTACTTCAACGGTCCTTCCAAGGCACTGACCA
The DNA here is from genome assembly GCA_045601475.1 of Faecousia sp. GTDB lineage: Bacteria > Bacillota > Clostridia > Oscillospirales > Oscillospiraceae > Faecousia. The sequence continues at coordinate 110 of JAZRZT010000082.1, read as the reverse complement.
TTAAGGACGCAACTCTGGACGGCGGTGTGGAGGTCGTGGCAGCCAGCACTGTGACCCTGTCCGGCGATCTGCAGATCGGCGAGGGCGAAAACTTCGGCGTGAAGATCCCT
>JAZRZT010000081.1:0-14620 GCA_045601475.1 Faecousia sp. | reverse complement strand
AAGAAGATGGAGAAGTCCGGCGCCAAGGCTTACCTGGTCAACACCGGCTGGAACGGCACCGGCAAGCGTATCTCCATTAAGGATACCCGCGGCATCATCGACGCCATTCTGGATGGCTCCATCCTGAAGGCCGAGACCAAGAAGATCCCCTACTTCGATTTCGAAGTTCCCACCGCTCTTCCCGGCGTGGATCCCGCAATCCTGGATCCCCGCGACACCTATGCTGACGCTAAGGTTTGGGACGAGAAGGCACAGGATCTGGCCGCTCGCTTCATTAAGAACTTCACCAAGTACACCGGCAACGACGAGGGCAAGGCTCTGGTCGCAGCAGGTCCCCAGCTGTAAGCTGAAAACCCAATAAAATTTGCCCCGGCAGAGCGTTCTGCCGGGGCTTCTTTTTATCTTTTGGTAAAAAAGAATGACAAAGAATAGACGGAATATGGGTTTACATAATTGTAAAAATAACGACATTTTTCAAAGAAACGAAACATTTAGTTTTGCACACTATCCACAGGTTTTTCCACAGGCAAAACGGGGAAAACCCACGCAAATCAAGGATTTGCGTGGGTTTTCAAGGAAGTAGACCAAAAATCTGTAAATTCTGCTAAACTCCGATTTAGTTTACAGAACACCAATCAAAATTGCATTTGGGCGGAGAAAACACGGTCCTTTCCGCCGGGAACATCTGTCTTTTCCCGGAGGGCATTCACCTGCAAAAGACCGTCTTCGCTCTGCTCCCAGCGGAGGGTGATCTCCTGTCCTTCCAGGGCCTCGGACTGGTAGCAGACGGTGAAATCCTTGACCGGGTGATCCTTGTGGAAGGCAGCGGGGAGAAGGTCGCTGAGCCAGGAAAGATAGTGGGTATTGTTCATGTGGCCGTTGCGGTCCAGCTGAGAGAACAGGACTTTCCGTACAGCGGCATTTTCATAAAGCGTCGGCCCTAGGGATGTAGGCGTGGGCAGTTCGCCGCCCCGAAGAATACCGGGCACATCTACGCCGCTTTTCCCCGGCAGGACCATGGCCCGGGTCTTGAGATTCATCAGCACCCAGATGCCGATGACCCGGAACAGTTCGTTCCCCTCTGCGTCATAGCCTACGGTGGTTCTGGGGTAGGCGGTGCGGGTGGTGGGCATGGGCCAGGTCTGTACAGTGACTGTCTCACCCCGCATGGGCAGCCGGGTCACCCGGACCCGCTGGCGGATCACCGCCCAAAAGAGATCCTTCTGGGCCAAAGTATCCCAGTCCAGCCCCAGCAGCTGACAGTGGCCGCCGGCGACCTCCTGGGCAAAATATAATAAGGTAGCGGGGGTCGCTCTTCCAAAGGCATCCACATGGATGTCCGTAATTTTATATGTCTGTTCAAAAACCATGTTCTCTCTCCTAATTTCCCTGGGTCAAAACCAGATCTAAGGAAATTTCTTTTCCCCCCCGGTACAGGATGAGGTCCACTGTGTCACCGGGGTGATAAAGACCGATCAAGGATTGCAGGGTCTCGGTGTCGGGGGTCTGCGCTCCGTTTAAAGACAACAGGATGTCACCGGGCAGGATCCCTGCCATAGCCGCGTTGCTGCCCCGCTGCACCCGGGGGATATACACGCCCTGGGGCAGGCCGTAATAGACCCGGTGGAAAGCGCTGATGGTCTCCGTTTGAAAGCCGAGACCGGCCTGAGGCGCGGTGTCTGCGGTTTGGGGTTGTGTGGGCGCTCCTGTGCTGATCCGGGAGAAGGACAGAGGGACAGCCTCTTCTGTCTCCGGGGTAAAGCCCCGCCAAAGGCGGATATTCAGAACACCCAGGCCGGTGATGATGCCCCCGAGGAAGATCAGCAGCACCAGCAAAAGCACGATCCATACCCGGCTTTTGGGCGGCTGGGTACTGCCGGTCTCGTAATAATTTTCGTTCATGGAAATACCTCAGTTCACAACGGGAAGGGTGAAGGTAAAGGCGGTCACGCCGTCTTGACTGGTGACGGAGATATCCTCTCCGTGGCCGCAGATGATGGTTTTTACAATGTAAAGGCCCAGGCCCCAGCCGTCCCGGTTTTCCGACCGGGATTTATCCACCTTATGGAAGCGCTCAAAAAGCAGGGGCAGCTCCTCTGACGGAATGGTAGGCCCGTCATTATGGATGGTGACATAGGCTTTGTTGCCGCCCTTGCGGATGGTAAGGCCCAAGTCGCCGCCGGCGGGGCAGAACTTTACCGCGTTGTCCAAAAGATTATAGATCACCTGGGTGATGTAGTCCTGGCAGGCCAGGGTAAACAGGGGATAGTCGGGCATTTCCACCTGCACATTCAGCTTCTTGGACAGAATCGCCTGCTCCAGGGTGATCAGCACCTGGCCTGCGCATTCGGAAAGGTCAAAGCGGCTCTTTTTCTCCTGGGGGATGCCGCCCTGCTCCTGCAGGCGGGAAATATCCAGCATGCTGCGTACCAGGCGGTTGAGCCGCTTGGTCTCGTGGGACACGATCTGCAGATAGTGGGTCTGCTGCTCCGGGGGAATCGTGCCGTCCAAAATGCCGTCCACATAACCGCCGATGGTGGTCATGGGGGTTTTCAGCTCATGGGACACATTTGCCACAAACTCCCGGCGCTGATACTCACTCTTTTCCAGGGAGGCGGCCATGTTATTAAAGGCAAGGGCCAGCTCCTGGACCTCCCGGGGGTCGTTCTTATGGCGGCCCACCCGGGCCTTCAGATTGCCGTGGCCAAAGGCGGTGGCGGCCCGGGCCATCTCCCGCAAGGGGGAGGAGTGTTTCCGGGCATAGATGATCACCGCCACCGTAAAAGCAGCCACCACAAACAACGATACCAACAGGAAGGTATCGGAAAGCCAGGTCAAAACAGCCTTTGTGCCGGTGGTGGGAGTAGAGGTGATGACAATGCCCAAAGCCGTGCCGTCGGTGCCGCGAATGGGCGCGGCCACCACATAGCGGGGCTCGTCATACAGGCCCTGGACCATACCGCTGCTTTTTACAAAGTCCTGGGATAACACTTTGTCCAAATAGGACTTTCCCACCACAAGACCCTGATGCTCACAGCCGAAGGGGGCGTCGGAGCAGGCAAGGAGCGCGCCTTGGGCATCGCAGATGACCGCGTCGGAATCCGAAAGGCTGGACACCAAGGACAGATTCAGAAGAAAGGATCGGTCTGTAAGGGTCTCCTGGGAGTAATAGGCGGCGGCAATGCCGGTTAAGGTGGCGCAGTCTTTTTGCAGGCGGGACATGGCCTGCTTTTCCATATAGCCCCGTACCAACACCTGAAAGGAGAAGCCTACCAGCAGCAGCGCGGTCAAAAGAAACACAGCCAAAGCAAAAAGTGTTCGGCTGAAGGTGGTTTTCATTCCCCGATCACCTCAAATTTATAGCCAACGCCCCACACAGTTTTCAAATTCCACTGCAGGGACACATCCTCCAGCTTTTCACGCAGGCGCTTTACATGGACATCCACGGTGCGGGAGTCACCGAAATAGTCAAAGCCCCAAACCTCGTCCAAAAGCTGATTGCGGGTGTAGACCCGGTTGGGGGAAGACGCCAAAAAATACAGAAGTTCCATCTCCTTGGGTGGGATCTCCATCTTCTTGCCGTCTACGGTGAGGCAGAAGGAATCCATGTCGATGGTCAGCTTATCAAAGGTAAGCTGACGGGCTGGGGCGGCGGGGGCGCACCGCTCGCTGCGGCGCAGCACCGCTTCCATGCGTGCCAGGACCTCCTTCATCTCAAAGGGCTTGGTGATATAATCGTCGGCGCCGCTGCGCAGGCCGGTGATCTTGTCGTCGGTTTCGGATTTTGCGGTGAGCATGATAATCGGCGTCTGACTTTCGGCGCGGATGGTCTTGCAGAGCGTCCAGCCATCCATAACAGGCATCATCACATCCAAAAGCACCAGATCCGGTTTTGTCTTTCGGAACAGCACCAGTCCTTCACCGCCGTCAGCGGCCAATGTTACGGCATAGCCCTCTTTCTGCAGATACAGCTGCAAAAGCTCGGCAATATGCTTATCGTCTTCCACGATCAAAACAGAAATAGCCATAAGGACACCTCCTAAGTTTGCTCTTTACCCTATTATAGCCAATATATAGGTGTTTAGGTGAACAAATTGTAAAGAGTTCCCCCACTTGCGCATAGGGCGGGTATTTGTTATAATGATAGCAGATTTTCCATAGAAAAGATATAGGGTAAATTTTTAAAAGGAGACGGATATGGAAATTTTTGAGATTTTAAAGGCCATTCTCTTTGGCATCGTGGAGGGCATCACCGAGTGGCTGCCCATTTCCTCCACGGGACATATGATCCTTCTGGACGAGTTTGTGAAACTGAAGGTAACTGCCGAGTTTTACGAGATGTTCCAGGTGGTGATCCAGCTGGGTGCGATCCTGGCGGTGATCCTGCTGTTCTTCCATAAGCTGAATCCCTTCTCCGGCAAGAAGGATGCGGCGCAGAAGAAAAACACCTGGCAGCTGTGGTTTAAGGTGGTTGTGGCGGTGCTGCCCTCTGCGGTGATCGGTCTGCTGCTGGACGACTGGATGGACGCCCACCTGTACAATTATGTGGTGGTTGCCATCACTTTGGTGCTTTACGGTGTTGCTTTCCTCTTCGTGGAAAAGCTGAACAAGACTCGGGCCACTAAGATTCAGGAAGTCTACGACATCGACTACAAGACCGCCATCCTCATTGGCGCGTTCCAGTGCCTGAGTCTCATCCCCGGTACATCCCGTTCCGGCTCCACCATCCTGGGCGCGATCCTGCTGGGCGTCAGCCGCAGCGCAGGCGCGGAGTTCTCCTTCTTCCTGGCCATCCCCACCATGCTGGGCGCCAGCGCGCTGAAGGTACTCAAATACGCAAAAGACATTCTTGACGGTGTTGCGGCGTTGCCTACGAGCCTGGAGCTCGCGGTTCTGGCCGTTGGCTGCGTGGTGAGCTTGATCGTGAGCCTTTTGGTCATCAAGGGCCTTATGGAGTATGTGCGCAAGCGCAGCTTCGCCGCCTTCGGTGTTTACCGCATTGTGCTGGGTGTATTGGTGATCGGCTACTTTGTAGCAAAGACCTTAATGTAAGAAACAAAAAAGACCTCTCCGGTGGAGAGGTCCTTTTTTTAGAATATGCGTCCTCATCTGCTCTTACAACGTAACGTTACCGAGCGGGTTAGGGAACTAACGATTAGATAGGCACTTTGTACGGAATGCCCGGCCGGGCATCCGGCCTTAGCGGACGTACTCGATAACCACGCGGCGGTTGGGCTCAGAGCCAACGGAGTAGGTGGTGATGCGATCGGTGTCCTGCAAAGTGGCGTGGATCACATGGCGCTCGTAAGCGTTCATGGGCTCCAGGGTGGTGCGGCGATGGGCCTTCAGCACCTGCTGTGCCTTCTTCTGGGCATAGCGGCGGAGGGAATCTTCCCGCTTTTCCCGGTAGTCCTCGGCATCCACATTGATGCGGATGTGACCTTCCACGGTGCGGTTGATGGCGTAGTTTGCCAGGTGCTGGATGGCATCCAGGGTGTCGCCACGGCGGCCGATCAGGTAACCCAGATCCTCACCCACCAGCTCTACGTTGTAGGTGTTGTCCTCACCCTTCCAGGCGTGGGGCACGGCGGTGGAGTTCATGTTCTCCAGCAGACCCTTGATGAACTGCTCAATCTTCTCCTCCACGCTGCCGGGGGCGGCGGGAGCAAACTCCTTGGGAGCGACAACTTTCTTAGGCTCGGCCTTCTTGGGCTCGGGCTTCTTTTCTACCTTCTTGGGGGCCTCTACTTTTGGGGGAACTACCTTCTTGGGTGCTTCCACCTTGGGGGCTTCCACCTTAGGCACTTCCACCTTCTTCGCCTTGGGCTTGGAGCGGGAAGCGGCGCCCAGGGCGGACTTGGGTGCTTCGTGGGACTCGTAGGTCACTTCCACCTTAGCGGGGGCAGCGCCGATGCCCAAGAAACCGGGCTTGGCCTGAGCCAGGACCTGGACAGAAACATCGTCACGGGAAAGACCCAGCTGGGTCAGGGCCGCTTCGATGGCAAGGTCGATGGTCTTGCCGGTAGTAACAATGGTTTTTTCCATTTCTCTTTTACTCCTCTTCGTTGCTGTAACGGTTGGGGTCATAAGCGCGGCCCTTGCAGTAGGGGCGATCGCTTACACCGGACAGCGTGGTCTTCTCTTCCTCTTCGTCTACAGCAAGACCCTTCTTGGCAGCATACTCCTTGGCGGCGGCAGCCTTGGCCGCCTCCTCCTCACGCTGCTTGTTCTGCTGCAGCTTCTTCTTGCTGGTGTTCTGGGTGATGCCTTCGGGGTTGTTGGCCCGGCGCTCGGCGCGGATGCGTTCCTTCTCAGCCTCGATGGCCTCCTGCTCCATAAACTTCTGCAGGCGGACGGCGTCCTCGGCATCATAGATCTTGCGGTACTTCTTGGTCAGGTACACATCCATTGCGATGGACACGATACCCTGGACAAACCAGTAAAGGCTCATGGCTGCGGGCAGGGTAAAGCCGATCCACAGGGACATGAGGGGCATCATATACATCATCATTTTGCCGGTCTGGTTGGCCTGGGAATTCTTGGCGGCTTCCTTATCCTGCACGCCCTTCTCGTCGGTGATGACAGAGTTGTTCATCTTCTGAGCAACCAGCATGGACAGCACCTGGCTGCCGGCGGACAGAATGGGGATGAGGAATGCGCCGATATGGGCCCAATCCCACTTCCAGCTGGCGGCAAAGATATTGAACTGGGGAATTGCGCCCAGGTCAATAGAGCCCAGGAAGTTGAAGTTCAGACCTTCCATGGTGCGCACGCTTGCGCCGGCTGCGGCAAGGACCTCTGCATATTTGGCGGGGTCGTTAAAGATCGCGGCAGCAGCTTCCAGCTGGGGGAATGCGTGGGTAGTACCCAGAGCCATACCCTTGACGATGGCATCTGCCACTTCCTTGCTCTCATGGAGCATATACTGGATAGGCTGGCGGACAACGGTATACAGAGGCAGGAGGATCAGAAGGGGCAGCAAGCTCCACAGGCAGCCACCGCCCATGGAAACGCCTTCTGCTTTATACAGCTCCTGAATGGCCTGGCTCTGCTTCTGCTGATCGTTTTCGTACTTTTTCTGGATCGCCTGCAGGCGGGGGGTCAGACGGGACATCTTCATGGAGCTCTTCTTGCTCTTGGCAGTGGCGGGGAACAGGATGATCTTTACCAAAACAGCAAAGAGAATCAGCGCCACACCGTAGCTGGAGGTAAGCTGATACAGCCAGTCCAGCAGGTAGCCGAAGGGCACCTGGATAATGTCCCAGATGGAAAATGCTAAAATCATAATTTTCCTCCTAAGGCACGGGGTCGTAGGGATCGCCCTTATAGAAAGGGTGACAGCGGCAGATGCGCTTTAAGGCGAGCCAACCGCCTCTTAAGGCCCCGTATTTGTTGATGGCTTCGTAGGCGTAGGCAGAACAGGTGGGATTGAATCGACAGCTTGCGGGGGTGTAGGGAGAGATGCAGCGTTTGTAAAAACGGATGAGGGCCAAAAGGACGGATTTCATTCCGCGCCCTCCAAAATACCGGCTTTTTCCGCCAGAGACAGATAAGCATCGCAGAGCTTTGTAAACTCTGCCTTCAGGCAGCGGCTTCTGGCCACCACCACGATGTCCCAACCGGGCTGGAACTTGTCCTCGTTCAGACGGTAGACCTCCCGGAGGCGGCGGCGGATACGGTTGCGCACCACGGCGCATCCCAGTTTCTTGCTCACGGTCACGCCCACCCGATTGGTGGCAGAGCGATTCTTACGGGCATAGAGCACAAGGTAAGAATTGGCGTGTCCGGAAGTTGCATAGAGCCGCCGGAAAATGTGATTGAGTTTTAAGCTGCTGGAAAATTTCATAAATCAATCTCCCTAAAATCCCTTTTCTCAGGCAAAGGCGAATACAGGGAACGCCGAGAGAGAAGCGAGGAGTTTCTTCGCAGCACGGTTTTTTCGAGCCGTCGACATACTTTGTGTATTTCAAGGCTTGAAAAAACCGGGATTCGGAGAAAGGACCGCTTATATCCGGCGAGACCTATATGAGCATTTGCCCATATAAAAAGGGGGCGGGGCGAATAATCATTCGCCCCGCATGGACTCCCGTTTCGCAATGAGCGACTTAAGCTGTGGTTGTCCCACGCAATCAGTGCTTTACGCAGAAAGGACCTTACGTCCCTTGGCACGGCGGCGGGCAAGAACCTTGCGGCCGTTGGAAGTAGCCATTCTCTTCCGGAAACCGTGGACCTTGGATCTGTGGCGACGGCTGGGCTGGTAGGTACGCTTCATGTTCGGATACACCTCCTGTCAAATTCAGATGCTCGACAGCCGAAAATTCGGCCGCAGCGAAACATAGTTACTGACCATACATGGTCACGCTAGCATATTATAACCGATAATTTCCACCAGGTCAACAACTTTTTTCGGCAGTTGCGGCGAAAAAAGAGATCCGGGCTGCGTTTACAGCCCGGATAATGTTACATATGCTCCCAAAGCCAGGGGAGTTTCGGTTCGAAATTGATGCCGAAGGGGGTAGATGCGGGGGTGCACGCGATCACCTGCTCCACAAATTGGGCGGCTAAGGTGGCAGCAATCGGGATGGTTTTGCCCTGCACCCATGCTCCGGTAAAAACAGCGGCGAAGAGGTCGCCTGTGCCGTGGCATTGGCGATCCAGCTTTTGGGCCTCGTAGCAGAAGAAACCGTCTTCCTTGCTCCAACCCATAACGCCGGTCTTGCCGGAACCCTGGGCGATGCCGGTGATGATCACGGCATGAGCGCCGAAGACCTGCATGGCGGTAAGAAGTTCCTTATAATACGCCTCATCCCCGCTTTCCCGATAGGGCAGCCCGGTGAGAAATGCTGCTTCCGTCACATTGGGCAGAAGTACCGTGCCCCGGCGGCAAAGATGGGCCATGGCGGCCACATGATCTTCCGTGATGGCGCTGTAGAGCTTTCCATGGTCACCCATAACCGGGTCGATCACCGTGGGCACGGGGAATGCGTCCAGCACCCGTTCCACAGCGGCGGTCTGCATGGGGTCTGCTAAGTAACCCACACCTATGGCATCGAAACGGACACCGGTGGTCTGCCAATGACGGACGATGGGGTCCATGTCGGCGGTCAGACTGCGGATATGGGGCGCTCGAAAGGCGGTATGGGTGGAAAGCAGGGTGGTGGGCAGTACGGCGCACTCACAACCCATGGCGCTGAGGGTGGGCAGCGCCACCGTCAGGCTGCATTTACCCAGACAGGAAAGATCCTGCACAGACAGAACTCTTTTCATTATTCCTGATTCCGTTTCTTCATAAGGTTACGCATACGCAGGCCGTGATCCAGCTCCCGCTTGCGAATACGCAGGCTCTTGGGGGTGCACTCCAGGATCTCGTCATCGGCCAAGAATTCCAGGCACTGCTCCAAGGAGAAGACCTTGGGAGATACCAGGCGGAGGGCTTCGTCGGAGCCGGAAGCGCGCATGTTGGTCAGCTGCTTCTTCTTGCAGACGTTTACGTTCATATCTTCGTTACGACTGCAGATACCCACCACCATGCCGGCATACACAGGGGTGCCGGGGCCGATGAACAGAGCGCCACGCTCCTGGGCGGCATGCAGACCGTAGGTGACGGCCTCGCCGGTTTCGAAAGAGATCAAAGAGCCGGTGAGACGGCGCTCGATCTCACCCTTCATGGGGGCGTAGCTGTCCAGAACAGAGGACATAATGCCCTCGCCTCGGGTGTCGGTGAGGAATTCGCTGCGGTAGCCGAAAAGACCGCGGGAGGGGACAAGGAACTCCAGACGGTAGCGGTTGCCCATGGGAGTCATGCCCAAAAGGTCACCCTTGCGGCGGCCCATTTTCTCAATGACGGCGCCCATGCACTCTTCCGGTACGTCAGCCACCATGCGCTCCACAGGCTCGCACAGCTTGCCGTCAATTTCCTTGGTCAGCACACGGGGTGTGGACACGGAGAACTCATAGCCTTCCCGGCGCATAGTCTCCATGAGGATACTAAGGTGCATTTCGCCGCGGCCTGCCACATTGAAAGAGTCGGCGCTGGCTTCGGTGACATGGAGAGAAACGTCTTTGAGAAGTTCCTTTTCCAGACGGTCACGGAGATTGCGGGAGGTGACAAACTTGCCTTCCTTGCCGGCAAAGGGAGAGTCGTTGACGGCAAAGGTCATTTCAATAGTGGGGTCGGAGATTTTCACGAAAGGCAGGGGAGCGGGTGTCTCGGGGGCGCACAGGGTGCGGCCGATGGTGATGTCTGCCATGCCGGAAAGGGCCACGATCTCGCCGGCGGAAGCCTCCTGCACAGCGGTCTTGCCCAGACCGTCGTAGGTGTAGAGGGCCACCACTTTGCCCTTCTGCTTCATTTCGGGGTTGTGATAGTCGCAAATGGCCACTTCCTGATTGACCTTGATGGTGCCGCGCTCAATACGACCCACAGCAATACGGCCCACATACTCATTATAATCAATGGAGGAAACCAGCAGCTGCAAAGGCGCGGTCTGGTCGCCGGTGGGAGGGTCAATATAATTAACGATAGTCTCAAACAGAGGAATAAAGTCCACGCCGGTATCCGTAGGGCCGTAGGCGGCAGTGCCCTGGCGGCCGGAGCAGAAAATGGTGGGGGAATTGAACTGCTCGTCGGTGGCGTTCAGATCCAAAAGAAGCTCCAAAACCTCTTCCATGACCTCGGGAATTCGGGCGTCGGGCTTGTCCACCTTGTTGACCACCACGATGACCTTGTGACCCAGCTCCAATGCCTTTTGCAGCACGAAACGGGTCTGGGGCATGGGGCCTTCCGCGGCATCTACCAAAAGAAGTACGCCGTTGACCATCTTGAGGATGCGCTCCACCTCACCGCCGAAGTCGGCGTGGCCGGGAGTGTCCACGATGTTGATCTTGGTGTCCTTATACTGCACAGAGGTGTTCTTGGCCAGGATGGTGATACCACGCTCCCGCTCCAAGTCGCCGGAGTCCATGACCCGCTCCACGTTAGACTGATTTTCTCTGTAAATACCGCCCTGCTTCAGCATTTCGTCCACCAGGGTGGTTTTACCGTGGTCGACGTGGGCAATAATAGCAATATTACGAATGTTTTCCTGTTGTGCCATAATCTTCTCTCCTTGCACACATTCTCTCGATATAAGAATATACCACATAGTATTCCCAATTGCAACAATCTCACAAAGAAACCGGGGAAAAATAAGGTGCTTTCTGCGAGGATAGACCCTTGACCGGGGCAAATGTGTATGGTATGATATTTGGTAATAGAATTCTCGATATAAGAGAGAAGGCAAGGGAAAAAATGAAGCAGAAACTGAAGGTGACCGCGTCTTATGTGATCGTGGTGGTGATCGCCCTGGTTATGGCGCTGAACTACCAGCTGTTCGTGTTCCCCAATCGGTTTGCCCCCGCGGGCCTCAACGGCGTGTTTACCATGATCCAGCATGTGCTGGGCTTTAACTTCAGCTATTCCAGCATCATTTTGAATGTACCCCTGGCGATCGTCTCCTTTTTCGTCAATTCCCGACCCAGAGCCCTGCGGACCCTTACCTATTGTTTGGCGTTTTCCGGGTTTTTGATGGTGTTCGACGGGGTGGACATGTCCCCCTTTGTGTACTCCACCACCAACAGCACCCTCCTGGGCCCCCTGGTGGCGGGCCTCATTACCGGTGCCTGCGGTTACGCCATGCACAAGCTGAACGCCTGCTACGGCGGCACGGAATTCGTTGCCGGCTTTATCCACAAAAGATTCCCGGATTTCAACTTCTTCAACATCATTTTCGTGCTGAACATCACCGTGGCTCTGGCTTCCTACTTTGTGTATGACTACAAGATCGAGCCGGTACTGCTGTGTATCATTTACAGCTACGCTTCCAGCTCCGTCCGGGACATCATGAACCAGCGTCATGAGCGGGCAGTCCGCTGTGAGATCGTGACGGACAGACCGGAACAGGTGAAAGATGCCATTATCCATCAGCTCCACCACTCCGCGACCCAGATCTCCGCCACCGGCGCTTACTCCGGAAAGGAAAAGACGATCCTTCTGTGCATCGTCAACGCCTCTCAGGTAAACGAGCTGATCCGCATGGTCTCCCAATTCCCCGATTCCTTTGTGGTCGTCAGCAATGCCACTTCCATTGTAGGTAACTTCAAGCGTTTGGACAGCCACGGTAATCCCGAACGCCAGTTCTTTGATGGCGGCATTTCCAATCAGTAAAGAAAAATAATTTATATACAATATTATGGAGGTAACGAACATGGCCCACTATTACTCCGAGCCCAGCCACACTTTCAGCGAGTACCTGCTGATCCCCGGCTACACTTCCGAGGACTGCATTCCCGACAATGTGTCTTTGAGAACGCCCCTTACCAAGTACCGCAAGGGTGAGGAAGAGCCCGCTATCAGCCTGAATATTCCCATGGTCTCTGCCATCATGCAGTCTGTTTCCAACGACTCCCTGGCCATCGCCCTGGCAAAGGAAGGCGGCATCAGCTTCATCTTCGGCTCTCAGTCCATTGAGTCCCAGGCAGCCATGGTTGCCAAGGTCAAGAGCCACAAGGCCGGCTTTGTTGTCTCCGCTTCCAACCTGACCCCCGATGCCACTTTGGCAGACGTTCTGGCCCTCAAGGAAGAGAATGGCTTCTCTACCGTGGCTGTCACCGAGGACGGCACTGCTACCGGTAAGCTGCTGGGCATCGTCACCGGCCGTGACTACCGCGTGAGCCGTATGGAAGGCACAGAGAAGGTCTCTTCCTTCATGACCCCCAGAGAAAAGCTGGTCACCGGTCCCAAAGATACCACCCTGAAGGAAGCTAACGACATTATTTGGGACAACAAGCTCAACTCCCTTCCCATTGTGGACGAGGAAGACCGGCTGATGTATTTCGTATTCCGCAAGGACTACGCCTCCCATAAGGCCCATCCCCAGGAACTGCTGGACGGCCAGAAGCGTTACCTGGTGGGCGCGGGTATCAACACCCGTGACTATGCTGAGCGTATCCCCGCTCTGCTGGCAGCCGGCGCAGACGTTCTGTGTATCGATTCCTCCGAAGGCTACACCTGCTGGCAGGAAAAGACCATCGCCTGGGTCCGTGAGAACTACGGCGACGCCGTGAAGATCGGCGCCGGCAACGTGGTGGACCGTGACGGTTTCCGCTTCCTTGCCAAGGCCGGCGCAGACTTTATTAAGGTGGGCATCGGCGGCGGCTCCATCTGCATCACCCGCGAGACCAAGGGTATCGGCCGTGGCCAGGCAACCGCTCTGATCGAGGTTGCCGCAGCCCGTGACGAGTACTATAAGGAGACCGGCATCTATGTGCCCATCTGCTCCGACGGCGGTATCGTCCACGACTACCACATGACCCTGGCGCTGGCCATGGGCGCTGACTTCATGATGCTGGGCCGTTACTTCGCCCGTTTCGACGAGTCTCCCACTCCCAAGGTGCTGGTGAACGGCGCTTATATGAAGGAGTACTGGGGCGAAGGCTCCAACCGCGCCCGCAACTGGCAGCGCTACGACCTGGGCGGCAAGACCAAGCTGAACTTCGAGGAAGGCGTTGACTCCTATGTCACCTACGCCGGCACGCTCCACGACAATGTGGAGGCCAGCCTCTATAAGGTCAAGTCCACCATGTGCAACGTTGGCGTGACCAACATCCCCGACTTGCAGCGGGATGCCAAGCTGACCCTGGTGTCCTCCGTCTCCATTGTGGAAGGCGGCGCTCACGACGTCACCCTGCGCAACTCCTCCAACAAGTAAAAGAAAAACTTCGGCCCTGTGGAAATCCACAGGGCCGATTTTTTATGGAAAAAGAGAATCCAGGGTCTCGAAACGGTAGCCGGCGTTTTGCCAGTGGGTGAGCAGATCATCCAAAATTTCGGCGTTGGTTTTGGAGGTGGAGTGCAGCAGGATCACCGCGCCGTTGTGGGTGCGGGGAAGCAGCTTTTTAAAAGCTTGTTCACGGGTGGGTTGGGCATCGTTGTTCCAGTCCGCATAGGCAAGACTCCAAAATACCGTCTTGTAGCCCAATTCTTTCGCCAGAAGCAAATTCTTCTCGCTGTAAATTCCCTGGGGCGGGCGGTAGTACTTGGGCATTTCTTTGCCGGTGGTGGAACGATAAAGGTCCTCCAAATCTTGCAGCTCTTTGGCAAAGGCTTCTTTCTTGGTAATCTTACTCATGTCCGGGTGGTGCATGGTGTGGTTGGCCACGATATGCCCCTCATCCACCATTCGTTTCACAAGATCCGGATTTTTCTCTATGTAGTTGCCCACCAAAAAGAAGGCGGCTTTTACATCCAGTTCTTTCAGAGTATCCAGAATTTGGGCGGTGCAGCCGTTTTCGTACCCGGCGTCAAAGGTCAGATACAGGACTTTTTCCTTTGTGTTTCCCACATAGGCGGCATCGTAATTTTTTAGTGTGTCCACGGCGGCGGGGCCGATGGGGGCCTGCCCCTCCTGCTGAAAACTCAGTCCCCAGGAGGCGGTGGGGATGACAGCGCTTGCCAGCTGGGAAATTGCCAGCACCACAGCAAAAGACACCGCCACCGCCAAAATAATAAGATCTTTCCGTCGCATAGCATCCCTCCTGGGACAATCTATGCGCAGGGTCTTGGGAATTTGCCTTGCAACGG
>JAZRZT010000080.1:0-6813 GCA_045601475.1 Faecousia sp. | reverse complement strand
CGGTACTGCATGACACCCTCCACCTCACGGCCGTAACGGACGCGGATGGGAGCGTGCAGGCCCACATAACCGTCGGCATAGGCAGCGATTGCCTCGTCCACGGAAGAGTAGTTCAGCAGAGGACGGAAGGAAGCAATCTGCTTACCCTCGGCCTTGGCCTTCTTGTTGGCGGCGACGAACTCGTCGGCATCCACAACTTCGTTCACGGGCAGACCGGTCTCACCGGCATCGGTGACAAACACGTTCTCTGCGCCCTTTTCTGCCTTGCCCAGACGGGTGTAGGTCAGGTAGTAAGCGCCGAGGATCATATCCTGGGTGGGAACAGTAACAGGCTTGCCGTCCTGAGGACGCAGCAGGTTGTTGGCAGAGAGCATGAGCATTCTTGCTTCTGCCTGGGCCTCTGCGGACAGAGGTACGTGGATAGCCATCTGGTCGCCGTCAAAGTCGGCGTTAAATGCGGTACAGCAAAGAGGATGCAGCTTCAGCGCGCGGCCTTCCACCAGGATGGGCTCGAATGCCTGAATACCCAGACGGTGCAGGGTAGGTGCACGGTTGAGCATGACAGGACGGTCCTTAATGATCTCGTCCAGAGCATCCCAAACTTCGGTCTTGCCCTTGTCGATCATCTTCTTGGCGGACTTAATGTTGTTGGCCAGGCCGTCGGCAACCAGCTTCTTCATAACGAAGGGGCGGAACAGCTCGATGGCCATTTCCTTAGGCACGCCGCACTGATACAGCTTCAGCTCAGGACCGACGACGATAACGGAACGGCCGGAGTAGTCAACACGCTTACCCAGAAGGTTCTGACGGAAGCGGCCCTGCTTACCCTTCAGCATATCGCTGAGGGACTTCAGCGCGCGGTTGTTGGCGCCGGTGACGGCGCGGCCACGGCGGCCGTTGTCGATCAGGGCGTCCACAGCCTCCTGCAGCATACGCTTCTCGTTACGCACGATGATGTCAGGTGCGTGGAGCTGGATCAGTCTCTTCAGACGGTTGTTACGGTTAATAACGCGGCGGTACAGATCGTTCAGGTCGGAGGTGGCGAAACGGCCGCCGTCCAGCTGGATCATAGGACGGATATCGGGAGGAATCACGGGCAGCACATCCATGACCATCCAGGCAGGGTTATTGCCGGACTCACGGAAAGCCTCCACGACCTCCAGACGCTTCACAAGGCGCAGCTTCTTCTGAGCGGAAGCGGTCTTCAGCTCCTCACGCAGCTGCACGGACAGGGCCTCCAGGTCGATCTGCTCCAAAAGGGCCTTCACAGCCTCGGCGCCCATGCCGGCCTTGAAGTCGTCCTCATACTTTTCGCGGTAGTCGCGATACTCCTTCTCGGTGAGGATCTGATTCAGTTCCAGGGGTGTGTCGCCGGGATCGGTAACGATATAGGCGGCAAAGTACAAAACCTTTTCCAGAACCTTGGGGCTGATATCCAGGATCAGGCCCATGCGGGAAGGAATGCCCTTGAAGTACCAGATATGGCTGCAGGGAGCGGCCAGCTCGATGTGGCCCATGCGCTCACGGCGCACCTTGGCCTTGGTCACTTCCACGCCGCAGCGCTCACAGACCTTGCCCTTGTACTTGATCTTCTTATACTTACCGCAGTGGCATTCCCAGTCTTTGGTAGGTCCAAAGATCTTCTCGCAGTACAGACCGTCCTTCTCGGGCTTGAGGGTACGGTAGTTGATGGTCTCCGGCTTTCTGACTTCGCCGAAAGACCACTCCCGGATCATCTCGGGAGAAGCAATACCAATTTTAATAGCATCAAATGTTACATCTGCCATGATATCGCCTCCTTACATCTCTTCGGCGTCTTCAGCGTCGCCGAACACATTCATAATATCTTCCGGGCTGTCCTCGTCGATGACGAAACCGGAATCCAGCACTTCCTCAGCGGTACCGACCACATTGCGGCCGATCTCACCGGCGTACAGGATCTCCTCCTCGTCCTCTTCGTCCTTCAGCTCGATCTCGTTGCCCTTCTCGTCCAGGACACGGATATCCAGGCACAGAGCCTGCAGTTCCTTCACCAGAACCTTGAAGGATTCGGGCACGCCGGGCTTGGGAATATTGCTGCCCTTGACGATTGCTTCGTAAGTCTTCACACGGCCGGTGACATCGTCAGACTTGACAGTCAGGATCTCCTGCAGGGTATAGGCTGCGCCGTATGCCTCCAGGGCCCAAACTTCCATTTCACCGAAACGCTGGCCGCCGAACTGGGCCTTGCCGCCCAAGGGCTGCTGGGTAACCAGTGCGTAGGGACCGGTGGAACGGGCATGGATCTTATCATCAACCAGGTGATGGAGCTTCAGATAGTAGGGATAACCAACGGTAACCAGGTTATCGAAGGGCTCACCGGTACGGCCATCGTACAGCACGGTCTTGCCGTCCTCACGCAGGCCAGCCAGCTTCAAAGTGTCGCGGATGTCCTTCTCGTTGGCGCCGTCGAACACGGGGGTAGCCACCTTCCAGCCCAGAGCCTTTGCGGCGTAGCCCAGGTGAACTTCCAGCACCTGACCGATATTCATACGGGAAGGCACGCCCAGGGGGTTCAGCACCACATCCAGGGGAGTACCATCGGGCAGGAAGGGCATATCCTCTTCAGGCAGAACGCGGGAGACAACGCCCTTGTTACCATGACGGCCGGCCATCTTATCGCCCACGGAGATCTTACGCTTCTGGGCAATGTAGACGCGGACAGACTTGGTAACGCCGGGAGCCAGCTCATCGGAATTCTCCTTGGTGAACACCTTCACGTCCACAACGATACCGCTCTCGCCGTGAGGCACCTTCAAAGAGGTGTCGCGGACTTCTCTTGCCTTCTCGCCAAAGATGGCGCGGAGCAACCGCTCCTCGGGGGTCAGCTCGGTCTCGCCCTTGGGAGTGACCTTACCAACCAGGTAGTCACCGGAATGGACCTCGGCGCCGATACGGATAATACCGTCCTCGTCCAGATCCTTCAGGGTATCCTCACCCACATTGGGGATGTCACGGGTGATCTCCTCGGGTCCCAGCTTGGTATCCCGGGCTTCGGTCTCGTGCTCTTCGATGTGGATGGAGGTAAACACGTCCTCACGGACCAGACGCTCGTTCAAAAGAATGGCGTCCTCGTAGTTGTAACCTTCCCAGGTAACGAAGCCGATCAGCACGTTCTTACCCAGGGCGATCTCACCGCCGGAACAGGAAGGACCGTCGGCAATGATCTGGTTATCCTTCACACGCTCGCCAACCACAACGATAGGACGCTGGTTGATGCAGGTACCTGCATTGGAGCGGGCAAACTTGGTCAAGGGGTGGGTCACCACGTTGCCATCGTCATACTTGACGGTGATCTCGGTGGAAGAAACCGCCACAACTTCGCCTTCGCCGGTTGCCTTCACGCAGACCTCGGAGTCCACAGCCGCGGCATGCTCGATACCGGTAGCAACAATGGGAGGCTCGGTGGTCAGCAGAGGCACTGCCTGACGCTGCATGTTGGCGCCCATCAGCGCACGGTTAGCGTCGTCGTTCTGCAGGAAGGGAATGAAAGAGGTTGCGATGGAGATCATCATACGGGGAGACACGTCAATGTAGTCGATCACATTGCGGTCCACCTCGATGATCTCATTGCGGTGGCGGCAGGTAATACGCTCGTTTGCCAGGCAGCCGTCCTCAGTGAGGGGCTCGTTGGCCTGGCCGATATAGTAATCGTCTTCCTCATCGGCAGTCATGTAGTCCACCTGATCGGTGACGCGGCCTGTAGCCTTGTCCACCTTGCGGTAGGGTGCTTCCACAAAGCCGTACTCATTGATCTTGGCAAAGGTTGCCAGGTAGTTAATGAGGCCGATGTTGGGACCTTCGGGAGTCTCGATGGGGCACATACGACCGTAGTGGGTGTAGTGAATATCGCGGACATCGAAGGATGCGCGCTCACGGCTCAGACCGCCGGGGCCCAGAGCGGACAGACGGCGCTTGTGGGTCAGTTCGGCCAGGGGGTTGTTCTGGTCCATGAACTGAGACAGAGGGGAAGAGCCGAAGAATTCCTTAATGACAGCAGTCACAGGACGGATATTGATCAGGCTCTGGGGTGTCACAGCATCCAGATCCTGGACAGTCATGCGCTCACGGATGACGCGGTCCAGACGGCTGAAGCCGATACGGAACTGGTTCTGCAGCAGCTCGCCCACACAACGCAGACGGCGGTTGCCCAGATGGTCGATATCGTCGGGAGTGCCAACACCCTCAGCAACGCAGTTGAGGTAGTTGATAGATGCCATGATATCGTCCACGATGATGTGCTTGGGAATCAGGTCGTCCATGCGCTCAGCAATGGCTTCTTCCCAGTTAATGCCCTCGGTAGCGAGCATTTCCTTCAACACGGAGAAGCGGACCTTCTCCTTAACGCCGTACTGCTTGGGATCGAAGTCCACAAACTTGGCCATATCCACCATGTCGTTGGAGAATACCTTCACAGTGCGGTCGCCGACCTTGATAACAGCCTCGTTGACGCCCTTGTCAGACAGCTCGTGTGCGCGGTCACGGCTGATGATCTCACCGGGCATTGCCAGGATCTCGCCGGTCATGGGATCGGCGATGGGCTCGGCCAGCTCCTGGCCGGAAAGACGGCTCCAAATGTCCATCTTCTTATTGAACTTGTAACGGCCGACGGTGCTCACGTCATAACGGTGGGCATCAAACAGCAGGCCTTCCAGGTGCGCGGTAGCGGTCTCCACTGTGGGAGGCTCGCCGGGACGCAGACGGCGGTAGATTTCCAGCAGGCCCTCTTCTCTGGTCTTGACAGTGTCCTTCTCCAGAGTTGCCAGGATGCGGGGATCGTTGCCGAACATTTCCTTGATCTGCTCGTCGGTGTTGGGACCCAGAGCGCGGATCAGGCAAGTGATGGGCAGCTTACGGTTCTTGTCGATACGGACCCAGAACACGTCGGAAAGGTCAGTCTCATACTCCAGCCAAGCGCCGCGGTAAGGAATCACCGTTGCGGTGTAGGTGTGCTGGTCAGCCTTGTCCACCTCGTGGCCGTAGTACATGCCGGGAGAACGGACGATCTGGGAGACGATGACACGCTCAGCGCCATTGATCACAAAGGTGCCGCCGTTGGTCATGATGGGGAAGTCACCCATGAAGATCTCCTGTTCCTTGATCTCCTCGGTCTCGGTGTTGCGCAGGCGCACACGAACCTTGATGGGCTTTGCATAGGTAGCGTCCCGCTCCTTGCATTCCTCAATGGTGTACTTGGGCTTGTCCTCCATGGTGTAGTCCAGGAAGCTCAGCTCCAGCTTGCCGGAGAAATCGGTAATGACACCAACATCCTTAAAGACCTCGCGCAGGCCTTCATCCAGGAACCACTGATAGGAGTCCTTCTGGATCTTGAGCATGTTGGGCATTTCCAGGATCTCTTCGTACTTTGCGTAGGATTTACGCATGGTCTTGCCAAACTGTTGGTCTTTGACCATCTCTGCCATATGGATCATCACAGCCTTTCTTTCGGCTTTCGCCGGAATGATGTGTTGCTTACATTTACGCGTGGGTGCGTTGTCAGTTTCTATATTTTTCTTCTTGACAATCGCCCGCCACCGTGTTACAATGTCCATGCTGAGTAGTATGGGGAAAAATGTACATACTCCCACAGTATGGAGGTCCATTTTACCATATATTCTCTTCCGTGTCAATGAATAATTTCTAAATTTTCCGGAGAATTTTCTCCGGTTTTTTTGCGCAAAAAAGAGGACTTCTGGGGAAGTCCTCTTTATTTCATCCTTTGGCGCAGGAGTGGCTCCTGGCGAAGAAACTGCTTTGCGATGATCTTACAAATCTGTTCCTTTTCGATCATTTCGTGGATCTTTGCAAGCGTGACCCACCTGTAGTCATCCGTCTCTCCCGGCTGGAGCGTTACCGGGGTATCTGCGCTGCGGCGCAGGCAATAGAAATCATAGTGACAAACCCGGTCACGACCTGTGGCCAACAGTTCAAATTCCTCTTCTTCCGCCCGGATGCCGGTCTCCTCGAAAAGCTCTCTGACAATTGCCTGCAAGCTGGTCTCCCCTGTCCGGGCAGCGCCGCCGGAATTTTCCCATGTGCCGGCAAAGCTCTTTTCCTTTGCCCTGCGTGTCAGCAGCACCCTGCCCTTGCCGTCGTAGACCCACACGCACACCACAAGGCCGTACTCCCCTTTTCCCCAGGGCGTGCCCCGGCGATGTAGCCGGCCTGTCAGGTTGCGCTCTTTATCGTAAATGTCGTTCAGTTCCATAACGTGCCTTCCAAAGCTTTTCTAGGAGTATACCACAATCCATGCAAAAAGGCAACATTGACACCCGTCCTATCTATATTTATAATAGTATGGAAAGGATGTGACGTTATGGCTGTTCGTCTCAACGAGAACAAGCAAGTAGTGGAAACCGTCAAGGAAGGTCTCAAGCGCACTGGCGGCTACTGCCCCTGCCGCATGGAGCGAAACGAGGATAACAAGTGCATTTGCACGGAGTTTCGCGCCCAGATCGCCGACCCTAACTTCAAGGGCTACTGCCATTGTATGCTGTATTACAAAGATTAAAGAATTTTCCCCAAAAAATGCGAAAAAGTAGTTGACAAATCATTTGCGCCGTGGTACTATATTCAAGCGTTCAGCGAAACGCATCATATGGGCGAGTGGTGGAATTGGTAGACTCGCTAGATTCAGGTTCTAGTGTTCACTGCGGACGTGCGGGTTCAAGTCCCGCCTCGCCCACCAAAAAAGAAAGACACACTTCTGTGTGTCTTTCTTTTTTATGCGCAAGGGACTTGAATAATGTAAATACAACAGTCCGGCGGACTGTT
>JAZRZT010000079.1:0-6357 GCA_045601475.1 Faecousia sp. | reverse complement strand
GTCGGGATCCATCAGACCGGCCTTGGCGGCAGCCTGTGCGGAACAGCCGGAGACGATCAGGATGATATCGTTTTCCAGCATCTTCTTCATCAGACCCATGTGCGCAGCGTCGGGACGAACCTTGGGGTTGTTACAGCCGACCATAGCCACAGCGCCACGGATAACACCGGAATGTACACATTCCACCAGGGGCTTGGTGGTGCCGAACTCATCCAGCTGGGAGTTGGCAACGGTGTCCAGAACCTTCTTGATCGCCTCAACAGAGTAGCCCACGCGAGCCTTCTGCTTCTGGCTGGGGATGTTCACCAGCTCAGGAGTACGGTTCTTGAAGGTCTCGTTTGCCATCTTCACGATTGCCTTTGCGTTCTCGCCGGCGGTCTCTGCGCTGAAGCGGTAGAACTCGGAGTCGGGCATACGAGCGATGGGAGAGGTGGTGATGAACTTGGTGTGGAAGCACTTGCTCAAGGGGCCCAGTGCAGGGAAGATACACTGCACGTCAACCACGATGGCTTCGCAAGCGCCGGTAAGTACTACGTTCTCCTGGTTCAGGAAGTTACCGGCCATGGGGATACCGTGACGCATGGTGACTTCGTTGGAGGTACAGCAGACGCCGGAAACGGTGATGCCCTTAGCGCCCATTTCCTTGGCGTAAGCGATCATCTCGGGGTCGTTTGCGTAGTAAACGTTCATTTCAGACAGAGAAGGATCGTGGCCGTGAACAACGATGTTCACGTTTTCCTTCTCCATAACACCGATGTTAGCCTCGGTGTCGATGGGGGTGGGAGTGCCGAACATAACGTCGGAGAACTCAGTGCCCATCATGGAGCCGCCCCAACCGTCAGACAGGCCGGCGCGGAGGGACTGACGGATCAGTGCCTCAGGCAGGGAAGAACAACCCATGTGGGTCATGTGCATTGCAGTTGCGATTTCACGGTCGATAGCGCGGGGCATGATCTCAGCCTTACGCCACAGCTCCTTGGTGTGCTCGGGAGCACGCTGTGCGAACTTCTGCTCGCCGAAGGGGAAGCCGTACTCCAGAAGGCCGATCTCAGCCATCTCGTGAGCCAGGTCATAAATGTCCTTGCCCTCGGTCTCAACGCCCCATTCCTTAGCGATGCTAATCAGCTTAGCGGGGTCCTTGACCTGGTAGTTGCCGCCTTCTTTGGTCTGGTGCAGGGTGTGCATGATCTCGCGACCGTGGTCGGAGTGTGCAGCGGTACCGCCTACGGTGAAGCGCAGGTAGTTACGGGCGACGATGCCGTGAACATCGCAGCCGCAGATGCCGCGGGGTGCCTTGGGGGTAATGCGGCAGGGGCCCATGGAGCAGATACGGCAGCAGGTGCCGCCCTCGCCAAAGCCGCAGTGGGGAGACTGGTTCTTGGCACGCTGCTGCCAAGTGTCAGCGCCAACCTTCTGTGCTGTTTCCAGCAGAGAATTGGTAGCAGCTTCCATCTCCTCGACGGTTGTAGTGAATGCCCAATCCTTCAAAGTGAATTCCTCCTAATGAAAAATTTGTCGCAGCCGTATTCGCATACGAGTGCATAGTACATCAGTCTTATTCTACTGTCTTTTCTTAGGAAAGTCAATCGGCGATTTATATAGATTTCGACTATATTTTTGTATCCCCCTACAGGGGATACAAAAAAAGACCCTGTGAAAAGATCACAGGGTCAAATTTTTACAGAAACATGCTCAGAATCGGGAGCAGGATGGCGGTCATAATACCGGCCACAGCCAAAGAAAGACTGCTGACTGCGCCCTGCAGATCCCCCAGCTCCGTGGCCCGGGAGGTGCCGATCACATGGGATGCTGTGCCGAAGGCTACGCCCTGGGAAATGGGGTCTTTCAAGCGGAGCAGTTTACATAACGTGCTGCCTGTCAGGCTTCCCAAAATGCCCGTAACGATGATCACCGCGGCGGTAATGGAGGGGATGCCTCCCAATTGTTCCGCAAGGGTCATGCCCATGGCGGTGGTGATGGACTTGGGCAGCAGAGTGTAAAGCATGGCATCGTCCAGAGAAAAGGCCTTTGCCATCAAAAAGACACATAAAAGACTGGTTGCCGTTCCTGCGGCAATACCCGCGAAGATCGCCCATAGATGTTTACCCAAAATCTTCAACTGTCGGTAAAGGGGCAGCGCCAAACACACCGTTGCCGGGGTCAAAAGCCACTGGAACGCGGCAGTACCGGCCTGGTATTTCTCGTTGGAGTATCCGGTCAGCAGCAAGAAGCCGATGATCAAGAGCGTTGCGATCAGCACCGGGTTGCAGATGGGGGTTTTTGCCTTCTTTTGGCACCACAAGCCGATTTGGAAAGCACCCAGGGTGAGGACAACAGGAAAGAAGATATCAAGCATCCCGGTCTTCCTCCCTTCTTAGCCATTTGGTCACAAGACCGGCCACCGCAAAAACACAGAAGGTGGATACCACCATAATGGTGACGATGGGCACCAGGTTTTGGGCAATAAGGTCAAAGCTTGCCAAAAGATTCACCGCCGGGGACACAAAAAACACCGGCATAAGGGCAATGAGAAAATCTGCGGTGGTATCGATATGTTTTTCTTTCAGAAGACCGGTGCACAGGGCCAAAAACAGCAGCAAAAAGCCATAAATCGCCCCGGGGATCGGCAGAGGAATCCATTGGGAAAGGCATTCTCCCAACAGGGAGAATGCCAGGATAATGAGAAGTTGTTTCAGATATTTCATACGGTTAATGGGCGGCGTCCAGGGGTCGCAGGACGCTGTAGGTATCAAAGCGGGTGTCGTGGATCTCTGTCAGAAATACCAGGTGGGTGGCGGGCTCTTTCAGTCCCGTTTGCTGGGCAATGGCATCCACCTGCGCGGCGGCTGCGCCGTTCAGGTACAGACGGGTGCGTCCCTCAGGCAGAGGGAAAGAGGCGTCCTGACCCACAAAGGACAGGGTGAAACTGTCGGTGGAGCAGGCAGTGACCAGGGTTTTGGCGGCGGAGGCCAAAGACTCTTCCTTGTCGTGGTTAAACACGATATCCGGGGTGTCGGGGAAGTAGAAATAGTCAAATACTACCTCGTCAAAGCCGAGATTCCGAAGTTCCGTGACGATGGAAATGAGGTAGGTGATCGTACCCTGGCTTCTGGGGTTGAGCCAGTAGTAATAGCCGTCAGACCGGTCTACCCAAAGATAGCCACCCTTCATAGGCAGGCCGTCGGACACATGGTGCAATCCGTACTCATAGTCACGCAGGGCGGGAAGCCGTGCAATGGCATAGGTGTTGCTGGTGCGCAGGTAGTCGATCAGCTGGTCCATGGCGGAGGTGTTGATCTTGCCGTCCCGCTTGCTGCCTACGGTGGAGGAGTAGAAAAACGCGCCTTTGGAGTTTTTCACGTCCACCATCACCGGAGTGTTGGGCTCTAAGTTCTTGACTTGGGCAAGAACGGTGTCGACGCCCTTGATCAAAGCGTCCCGGTCGGCGTAGTAGCCGTAGATCTGCGTCAGCTCCCGGCTGGTATTTAAGGCGTTTGCGCCTTCGTTATAGTAGATGGAAACCTCATGCTTTTCCGGGGGTGTTCCGGGGATGCCCGGGGCAAATTCTTCCGATAAAGACATATCCAGCTTCACGCCGTCCTCGCGGGTGTAGATCACAAAGCGACCCAGCCATATAAACCAGAAAATGCCTACAAGCAGGGCCACCACCAAAATCACAAGCAGGGCGATGCCCGCCCGGCGCAAGCTTTGCCGGGTGCGGTAGGGAATGTTCATGTTGTTCTCCTTTTCGCGCTGACACAGCGCCAATCTTCTTTAGCCCGGATATTTGTCACAATAAGGTCCGCAGCCTCTACGGCAGACAGCACATCCTCCAGCCGGGAATCCAAAATACCCGAGAGGATCAGGGTGCTGTTTTCATCCAAAAGGGTGGGCAGCACCGGGGCAAGAGCGATGATCACATCGGCCACGATGTTTACAAGGACTAAGTCGTACCGACGAGAGCAGAGTTTGGACATTAAAGGCTTGTCGGTGAGCACATTGCCGGTGAAAAATTCCGCAGTAAGGTCATTATAAGCGCAGTTCTCCCGGGCGATGTCTTCGGCTTTAGGGTCAATATCCACGCCCACAGCGGTTGTTGCGCCCAGCCGCAGGGCGGCAATAGACAAAATGCCGCTGCCGCTGCCTAAATCTAAGCAGCTGCCGCCTACCTGCAACAATTCCTCCATAGTCTCCATGACCATTTGGGTGGAGGGGTGGGCACCGGTGCCGAAGGTCAAACCGGGGTCTAAGATGATGGGCAGACGATCGGTTTCGTAGGTGCTTGATAGCCAGTAAGGCAGGACGACTAACTTTTCACCCACCTCCTGGGGCGGGTAATTGTCTTTCCAGCTCTCTTCCCAGTCGGTGTCGGGAAGATTGTTTACGGTCATTTCCAAAGACAGAGTGGAAAGCAATTTTTTCAGCTTCTCCATGCCGGCGGTGTCGGTGTCCTCTAAGTACAGCTTGATTTGAGAAAGACCCTGGAGCTTCTGCTGCAGGCTCTCGTCGATATAATCCCAGTACGCCCGGTTTTCTTCCAGAAAATCTTCAAATTCTGTCTGATCTTCCAACAAAAGATCGGAAAAACCCCCGGCGGTGAGGGCCGCGGCGGTGTCCTCAATATGGGAAGATTCGGTGCGTACGGTGATTTCCAGCCAACTCATACTCTGCTCCTTAGGGGTTTTTCTCTATTTTACATGAAAACTTCCAAAATAACAATAAGAAAAATACGGCACCGGAAAACCGGTGCCGTAGGATTTAGGGAAGCGTGATGGAGATATCGCCGGTGTCGGTGGTGATGGTGCAGATATCGTCTCCAATCGGACCGTCGGCGGGAGTGGGCACAAGGACCTTGCCAGTGTCGGTCTCGGTGATAAAGAACTTGTTGGAAAGGATCGTGCCCTTCACATCGCCGGTATCGGTATGGATGTCCATGGTCTTGGCATCAAGACCATCAAACTGTATATCGCCGGTAGAGGTCTTGGCAAAAAGCTTTTGGGTGATCACGGTAGAATTCAAGAAAATGTCGCCGGTACTGGTTTTGGCGGTAAGATTCTGACAGCCGGTATTATCCACCTGGACATCGCCGGTGGAAGCGGAGAGGAACAGCTCGTTGACCATACCGCCCTTCCACTTAATGTCGCCTGTGGAGGTTTGGATATCCGCCATACCGAAGGAGAAGCCTGCCTGCACATCCACATCTGCGGTGCTGCAGGTGACGGTGAGATCTTCGTAAGCTTTTTTGGGAACATACACGGTCACGGAGTAAAAATCTCCGATGTGGATGCCCACATGCTCGTACCACATTCTCTCGTCCTGGAGGGTGACGGTCAAGGTGTTATTTTCCACAGAAACGGTGTGGTAATAGCTTACCTCTTCCAGACAGACCACCCGGCAAGAGCCGTCATCCGTGGGAACAACGGTAACATCGCTGATGTCCGTGGTGACAGAGATCTTGGTAAAGTCCTCTTCTATTGTGTATGTGTTGGCGGTGAGACGGCCCAGGGACAGTTTTGTAAAGTCAAAGTCCACGGCCCAAAGTCCCACGGCGGCGATCATAAGACCGACCACCACAAGGGAAACCGCCACAATCATAAGCTTGGATTTTTTCATGGTCAACTCCCCTTTCTGAAGGATTTCTTAATGGCGGTAAAGCACAATTTCATCAGTGCGTTACTACCCCAAAAGCTGAAAACAGCAAGTCCGCCACAAACAAGACCTGCGCCGAAGAGAAAAGCAGCGCCTGTCCAGTGGAGCTGGAGCAGATAGATTGCGGTGCACAGGATACCCCCGACGCAGCAGGCGGCAAGGGAAATGTCCACAGCGTAAATGGACACAACGATGGAGATGACCACCGCAGCCGCGGCAACCAGCAAGGGAAACCAAATGGGAAATCCCACGCACAGCAGAACAATCTCCATAGCCGTGAGCTTGCGTTTGGGAAGAAGCGGTTCTGCGATGTCTTCCACAGAGCCGATTTCGGCAACGGCTTCTTCTTCAGAAAGACCTTCTTCCATACGGTCTTCAATCATTTCCCGGTAATAGTCCAAAGTGCGCTGCAGGTCTTCTTCCGGCAGACCCTTCAGCCGCTTTTGAAGTTTCTGTAAAAAGGTGCTTTTATCCATGGTCATCCTCCTTTACCACAAAGTCATAGATAGACAGGATCTGCTTCCATTCCTCCCGGAATTCCTGGATCCTGGCCATCCCTTTCTCTGTGTCGGTAATATTTTCGCAGTCTGCCGTTGTGCTCGGCGGAGCGGACAGTGAGCAGATCCGATGATTCCAACCGCCGCAAAATGGGATACAGGGTGGACTCGGAGATCTCCACATAGGGCTTCATGTCCTTAATGATCTGAT
>JAZRZT010000078.1:0-11299 GCA_045601475.1 Faecousia sp. | reverse complement strand
TGCAGGAAGAGAAGAAGTCCACCGTCGTTACCGACATCGAAATGTTCCACAAGCTGCTGGACTACGCAGAAGCTGGCGACAACATCGGTGCTCTGCTGCGTGGTGTTGACAAGAAGGAAATCGAGCGCGGCCAGGTTCTGTGCAAGCCCGGTTCCATCAACCCCCTGACTAAGTTCGTTGGCCAGGTCTACGTCCTGTCCAAGGAAGAAGGCGGCCGTCATACTCCCTTCTTCAACAACTACCGTCCTCAGTTCTACTTCCGTACCACCGACGTTACCGGTATCATCTCCCTGCCCGAGGGCGTTGAGATGTGCATGCCCGGCGATAACATCGACATGAAGGTCGAGCTGATCACCCCCATCGCTATCGAGAAGGGTCTGCGTTTCGCTATCCGTGAGGGTGGCCGTACTGTTGGTTCCGGTGTTGTCACCGAGATCTTCGAGTAAGATATAACGCTCTTCAGAAACATTATGCCCCCAGCCATCCGGCTGGGGGCTTTTGTTGTTGCGTACACGAGCAAACGCGCCACCTGCATTTCAGGCGGCGCGTGTATTTATATCTTTTTAAGGGGAACGGTCTGTAAAAGATTCAATCCGAATTCTTCCACCATAGCCATGGCCATCATTTCCGGCTTCCTGTCCCGGACTTCCTCCGGGGTGTGGGCATCAATGCCCAGTACCACACCACAGCCTTCCTCTCCTACGAATTGCCAAAACAGGGGATTGGGGTAGTGACGGCCGTTGTTCAGACCCAGGAAGTTGATCTCTAAAGGCGTGGCGGTTTCCTTGGATGCTTTACAGATGCGCCGCATTTGCGTTTCGTACGTTTTTAGGTCGCCCACATAACGGACGATATCGGGGTGGGCGCAGTAGGTAAATTTGCCGGTTTCCATGGCGTCGATCACCTGGTTACAGTAGCGGATCAGAATGTTTTCGTCCTCGGTGGGTCTGCCGGAATAGGGGGCGTCGAACTCGTTGCCGATCCAGTGCTGTCCCAAGAGCATATATTCCACGCCCGCGTCCTGCAGCCGGGGGATCAGCGCTTTCCAGGTGAGGGGATAGAACTCTGCTTCCACGCCCAAAGGGATTTCCAATTTCCCCTTAAATTGTTCCTGCAAGCTTCTTACTACGGCGCAGTATTCCGGCAACTCTTCCGGGAACATCCGCATGGTGCTGTAATAGTCGCCGGGAAACCATTGGGGCGTGTGGTCGGAAAAGCCGAAGATCTGCAGACCTCTTGCCACGGCGTTTTCCGCGTACTTCATTTCTTCCCCGCGGGCGTGATGACACCGGGGGGTGTGGGTGTGATAATTTGCGATCATGTCTTTCTCCTGAAACTGCCCACAGAAATTCTGTGGGCAGTGCGTTTTTAAGTTGCGACGCAGGTCTGTAAGCCGGGTTCTGTCTTGACAGCCATCTATCTAGTCCCGCAATCGCTCACGGGATCAAGCCGCCTCCTCGAAACGGTCGGGCCAACCTGTTGTTTCTCCACGGCGTTGCTCCGGATAGAGTTTACAGCACTCCAGTGTTCCCACGGAGCGGGTGGGCTCTTACCCCGCCTTTTCACTATGACCGGCGATGCCGGCTACATATCTCTGTTGCACTTGTCCTAAGGTTACCCTCGGCAGGCGTTACCTGTTATCCTTGCCCTGTGGAGCCCGGACTTTCCTCACCTGCAGCGTTTCCGCTTGCAGCCGCGGCTGTCCGACCTGGTCGCTCCCATATTGTACCTTAGGATTGGCGGCTTGTCAAATATCTTGCAAATTTGCTTCTTCCAAGCTATACTATAGTCAGTAAGTATGGCTTGAAACGAGGGAAAGCTATGTTCGACGCGTTTTTTGAGAATATGCGGGGCAAGGAGATTGCCGTGATGGGCCTGGGTGTCAGCAACCGTCCTCTGGTGAAGCTGCTGCTTGGCTACGGCTGCACCGTCACGGGCTGTGACCGCACGCCCAGAGAAAAACTGGACGAGGAAGTCCTGGAACTGGAAAAGATGGGCTGTACCCTAAGCTTGGGCGACGGCTATCTGGATGGGATTACTGCGGATATCGTGTTCCGCACTCCCGGTATGCACCCTATGAATCCCACGTTGGAGCAGCTGCGTACATCCGGCGCCAAGATCACCAGTGAGATGGAAGTGTTCTTCGAACTGTGTCCCTGCAAGATCATCGCCGTCACCGGCTCCGACGGCAAGACTACTACCACCACCCTGATCTCCGAAATGCTGAAGGCGCAGGGCTATACGGTGTGGCTGGGCGGCAATATCGGCACGCCTTTGCTGCCTCGATGCCCGCAGATGCAAAAAAACGATTACGCCGTGGTGGAGCTCAGCTCCTTCCAGCTCATGGACATGGAACGCAGCGCCCACAGAGCGGTGATCACCAACCTGGCGCCCAACCACCTGGATGTCCACAAGGATATGCAGGAGTATGTGGAGGCTAAGAAAAATATTTATAAATTCCAGAAGGAAACAGACCTTCTCATTCTCAATGCGGACAACGCCATTACTGCGCCCCTGCAGGGCGTGGGAAAGATGCGCTACTTTGCCCGTCAGGGAAAGACTGATAATGGTGTATGCTTAAATGGCGATATGATCTGCCGTGACAGCGTTCCTGTGCTGGACAAACGGAATATTTTGCTCCCCGGCGAGCATAATGTGGAAAACTATATGGCGGCGATCCTGGCCGTGGAGGGCCTTGTGGAGGATGCAACCATTCGCCATGTGGCAAAGACCTTCGGTGGCGTGGAGCACCGCATCGAGCTGGTGCGGGTCAAGGACGGCGTGCGGTACTATAACGACTCCATCGCCTCTTCTCCCAGCCGTACCATGGCCGGTCTTAAGAGCTTTCCGGAAAAGGTGTTGCTGATCGCCGGCGGCTACGATAAGCACATTCCCTACGATGTATTAGGGCCCGAGGTGTGTAAGCATGTGAAGACCCTCTTTGTCAACGGCGCTACCGCAGATCAAATTCGCCAGGCGGTGGAGAACGCCCCGGAATATACCCCCGGAAGCCCCGAGATCGTCTGCTGCGCCGACTTTACCGATGCGGTGCAGAAAGCGGCGGCCGCCGCAAAGTCCGGCGATGTGGTGCTTATGAGCCCCGCAAGCGCTGCTTTTGACCAGTTCAAGAACTTTATGGAGCGTGGCAAGTACTTTAAAAAACTTGTGATGGAGCTGTAAATCATGAAGATGAAATCAGTCACAAAACCGGCCCGAAAGCTGCTGCCGCTGAAGTACTGCGGCGCGGTGATTGTGGCGGCGGGCAACGCCTCCCGCATGGGCGGCATTGATAAGGTGATGGCTACCTTAGGCGGCGAGCCTATGATCCTGCGCACCGTGCGCACATTTCAAAACTGCGACGCGATCAAGGAGATCGTTGTGGTCACCCGGCCGGATCTGATCCTGCCCATCCAGAACCTGTGCAGCGGTTTTGACAAGGTAAGAGCGGTGGTAGCCGGCGGCAAGGACCGTCCGGCATCGGTGAAAGCGGGCCTTTCCGCCCTGTCTGAGAAAGTGAAACTGGCAGCCATCCAGGACGGCGCAAGACCGCTTGTTACCTGGGAGGTCATCGATCGCACGGTCCGGGCCGCCCATACCTACGGCGCTGCCGCCCCCGGCGTGCCGGTGAAGGACACCGTGAAGGTGGTCCGCGGCGGCGTGGTGATCGTCACGCCCGACAGAAGCACCCTCCAGGCCATTCAGACTCCCCAGGTCTTTGACATCGACCTGCTCCGTGGGGCGCTGAAAAAAGCGGAGGAGGAGAATGCTCCCATCACCGATGATTGCTCCGCTGTGGAGAATATGGGCATGTCCGTGAAGATCGTGGAAGGTGACGAGCGGAACGTCAAAGTCACCACGCCTATGGATTTGAAGATCGCGGAAATGCTTTTGGAGGAAATGCAATGAGAATTGGACACGGCTATGATGTGCACCGTTTGGTCGAGGGCAGAGATCTGATCTTAGGCGGTGTGAAGATCCCTTATGAGAAAGGCCTGGACGGCCATTCCGACGCGGATGTGCTGTACCACGCGGTGATGGATGCCCTTCTGGGCGCTGCCGCTTTGGGGGATATCGGCAAACATTTCCCCGATACCGACCCGGCCTATAAGGGCGCGGATTCCGGAAAACTCCTTGGGGCAGTAAGAGCAAAAATCGCGCAGGCCGGCTATAAGGTGGGCAATATCGATGTGACCATGATCGCCCAAAAGCCTAAGCTGAAGGACTATATCCCCACCATGGTGGAAAATATCGCCGCTATCCTGGGTGTTGCTCCCGGACAGGTGAATGTGAAAGCCACCACGGAAGAGCGCCTGGGCTTTACCGGTGACGGCAGTGGCATGTCCTGCCACGCGGTGTGCCTTTTGGAAGAACTGTAATGGCAAGAAAAAACACCTTTGGACAGGTGTGTCTGCGCCTGGCGTTTTTGGTGTATGTGGGCGCTATGGTGTGGCTGCTCTTCGGTCAGCGATGGGGCGCGGATCTGTACAGAAGCGTCAATCTGCGACCCTTTGTGACCGTTCGCCTGTATTGGAGATTGCTGCACAGCGAAAGCGATTATTTGGTACGCCATGCCTTCGTAAACCTTGTGGGCAATGTGGTGATGTTTATCCCGCTGGGGTTTTTCCAGCCTTGGCTGTTTCCCAAGCTGCGGGCCTGGTATAAGACTGTGTTTTCCACTATGGTGTTGATTCTTTTGGTGGAAGCGGTGCAGTATCTGACCGGCTTAGGCAGCTGCGACATTGACGATCTTATCTTAAATATCTTTGGCGCGGTGATTGGCTATGTGATTTGGCGGATCACCCGGCGGAAATAATAAAAATCACTCCGCAGAGGGCAAAAGAGCCGCCAAGACAAGCAACTCGTACTCGTCGGCGTATATGGATACGGTAGAGTGCGAGTTGCGCAGTAAGTCAAAACAGCTTGCGTAGCAAGCAGGTCGCCTTCCTTCCACTGAGAATCATATAATTTTACCACCTTCTCCTTTTTGGGGAAGGTTTTCTTTTTTCTTGATTAAGAATTTGGTTTTGACGGTTGGTGGCTATTTTGCCACTCTGAGCATACATTGGCTCAGGAGGTTTTGTCATATGAATGGATATTTGATCACATTTCGGTCGGTGACCCCTGCCCAAAGAGGGGAGAATATACTGCGGAAAAACGGCCTGGATTGCGTTCTTCGCCGCACGCCCCGGTGGATGGAAGAACAGGGCTGCGGCTACAGTCTGCGGGTAAACGACGGCATCGGGGCTGTGAGTATTCTGCGCGCTCACAGTGTGCCGTTCCGAAAGGTTTATCTCCAGAGAAGCGGCAAAGCAGAGGAAGTGGAGCTATGATCTATCTGGACAGCGCCGCCACTACCTTTCCCAAACCCCGGCAAGTGGAGCAGGCCATGGTGCGTGCCCTGTACACCTGTGCAAACCCCGGTCGGGGCGGCCACAAACCGGCCATGGAAGCGGCAAAGACGGTGCTTTCGTGCCGGGAGAAAGCGGCAAAACTTTTCTCCTGTCAGCCGGAGCAGGTGGTGTTTACAACAAGCTGCACCCACGGGCTCAACATGGCCATCCGCACACTCATAAAACCCGGGAGCGGGGTGGTCATCACCGGCTTTGAGCACAACGCGGTGCTACGGCCCCTTGTCCACATAGGGGCTGCTATAACCGTTGCGGGGCAAAAGCTTTTTGACCCGGCAGATACCCTGGAAGCTTGGGAAAACGCGCTGAAGAAAGGTGCGGATGCGGCGGTATTTACCCATGTGTCCAATGTGTTCGGCTATATCCTTCCCGTGCAGGAAATGGCGGCGCTTTGCCGGCAGTACCGGGTGCCCTTTATCGTGGATGCGGCGCAGTCTGCCGGCATGCTGCCTGTGAATCTGGAGGAATGGGGCGCGGAGTTTATTGCCATGCCGGGGCATAAGGGTCTTTTGGGGCCCCAGGGGACGGGGCTTCTTCTGTGCAACCGGCTCCCGGAGCCGCTGATGCAGGGGGGCACAGGGAGCCTGTCCAAAGAACGGACAATGCCGGATTTCCTCCCGGACCGGGCAGAGGCGGGGACGCTCAATGTACCGGGGATCGCCGGACTTGGGGCGGGTCTTGATTATTTGCGAAGAAACGGTATAGACACGATCCGAAAGAGGGAGCAGCGCCAGCTTCACCGGTGCGTCCGGGGACTGGAAGAAATGGGGTATCGGGTATTTACCGGAAAGGAACAAAGCGGGGTGGTCTCCTTCGTGCCCAAAGGGGATTGCGAGGAACTGGCTCAGCATTTGGCAGAGCGGAATATCGCTGTCCGGGCGGGGTTGCACTGCGCGCCTTTGGCCCATGAAAGCGCCGGTACGCTGGACACAGGTACGGTGCGGGTCAGTTTTGGCTGGAACGCCCGGGATGCCCACACAGACGGGCTTCTGAAAACCCTGGGAGAAAGTAAAAAAATTGTGAATAACTATTGCCATTACAAGCAAAATCCGCTATAATGGGAGAGATAATAGGCTTGTTATGCGATTCGAGCGAAAACACCAAAGAAAAGGGGTATGAAGCTGTTATGAGTTATCTGATTTCCTTCTGGCATCAGCTGCAGGCGATGCGGCTGGCGGATATTTTTGATATCCTCATTGTTGCTTTTTTAATCTACAAATTACTGCCGGTATTCCGGTCTACAGGCACGTCCCGGATCGCCGGTACGATTGCCGTTGTCTTGTTGATCACCTGGCTGACCGGCGTGCTGGAGCTCCATACCCTGAACTTCATTCTTAGTCAGCTGGTGGCTGTCGGTCTGATCGCCATCGTGGTGCTCTTTCAGCCGGAACTGCGCCGCATGCTGGACCATGTGAGTAAGTTCAGTTTCAAAAAATGGCTGACCCAGGATAAGGTGAGCCAGGAGATGGAACTGATTGTGGAAGAAACGGCCAAGGCCTGCCAGGTGATGAGCCGGGAAAAAGTGGGCGCTTTGATCGTCTTTGCCCGGGACAACCGTCTTGAAGAGTACTTTAAGACCGGCACGGCCCTGGATGCCCAGGTTTCCGAGCAGCTTCTTCGGAATGTGTTCTTCCCCAAGGCGGCGCTCCATGACGGCGCTGTGATCATCCGGGATGGCCGTGTGGCGGTGGCGGGCTGTGTGCTGCCCCTGTCTGAGAGCCATCTGCTCCACGCCGACCTGGGTACCCGTCACCGCGCGGCGGTGGGCATGAGCGAAGTTTCCGACGCCATCGTGGTGGTGGTTTCCGAGGAGACCGGTGTGATCTCCGTAGCTATGGGCGGTATGCTCAAGCGCCATTTGGCGGCAGAGACTTTGGAGCGGCTTTTGAAAGCCCAGCTTTGTCCCGAGGAACTGAAGCAAGAGGATTGGCTGGAGAAGGCCAAACGCCTGAAAGAAAAATGGAAAAAGGGAAAGGAGGACCGGGAGAATGGAAAATGAGAAGAAAAAAGAAGTGAATCTGAAAAGCAGATTGATCCCTGCCCTTTTATCCCTGGTGGTTGCCTTTGCCTTGTGGATGTATGTGGTCACGGTGGTCAGCCCCGGCTCCGAGAGCACGTACTATAACATCCCGGTAATCCTGCAAAACGAAGGAAATTTGGAAGAGCGTGGCCTTATGGTCACCACGGAGGATATCCCCACCGTAAGCTTGCGGCTGTCCGGCAACCGTGTAGACCTGCAGAAACTCAACAGCTCCAATATCTCTGTGTATGTGGATTTGTCTAATCTGAGCAAGTCTGACGAGCCTCTGAGCTATGATGTTGTCTACCCCGGTGATGTGCCAAACAACGCCATCACCATCCAGAAGCGCACGCCGGATACCATTAAGCTGAAGGTGGAAGAACGCGCTTCCAAGACCGTAAAGCTGCAAGTGGCCTACAACGGCAGCCAGAAGGACGGTTTCAGCGCGGATAAGGAAAACGCGGAGTTTAACTATAAGCAATTCCGCCTGGAAGGCCCCAAGCGTGTTCTGGATGAGATCACCAGCCTGCGGGTGGGTGTGGACTTAACCGGACGAAAGGAAAGCATTACCGACACCCGCCTGGGCTACACCTTGGTCAACGCAGCCGGCGCAGCTGTGGAGAGCAACCTGGTGGACGTGTTTGGTGTGTCGGAGGACGATCCTCAGGATACGGAGAAGCTGGACAGCTTCATTATCTTGAGAAGATTGCGTATCGCCAGCCTGGAGCAGGTGCAGCTGAAACCGGTCATTATCCCCGGCGGCGGTGCTACGGAGAAGAACACCAAAATCGACATCCAGCCCAAGACTATTACGATTTCCGGAAATGAGCAGGCGATCACCCAGTTGGGCGGCACTCTGGAGATCGGCGAGATCGATCTGAGCCAGTATCCTGAGGATATCCAGCTGAAGATTCCCGTGCAGCAGTTCCTGCCCGAGGGTGTGGTGTGTGAAAGCGGCGAAACAGAAATTACCGTGGATATCCGCTTCCCCAATTTGCGGACAAAGTCTTTAAAGATCACGAAACTCACCCCGGTAAACACACCGGAGGGGTTGACAGCCGTGGTGGTCACCAAGGTGATCGAGGTCCGTTTCCGGGGCCCCAAGGCAGCAGTAGACAGCATCGGCGTTTCTGATGTGGAAGCCACGATCGACTTTACCGGCGCAAAGGCCGGCTCGGCAGAGACAAGACCCGTCACCATCAAGCTGGCGGATAAATATGCCGATGTTGGCGCTGTGGGCACCTACACCGTATCCACAACAGTACAATAAACATAAAGGGGATAATCGCCTTGATCAAAAGTATGACCGGCTACGGCCGTGCCGTAGAAACTGTGGGTGGACGGGAGTTTACCGTGGAGCTGCGCTCCGTAAACAACCGTTACCTGGATTGCAATGTACGCCTGCCCCGGCTTGTGTCCTTTGCGGAGGACGCGGTGAAGCAGGCAGTGAAAGCCTCTGTGTCCAGAGGTAAGGTGGATGTGTTTATTTCCATCCGTTCCGAAGGCGGCGAGGAAGCCCAGATCAGCCTGAATAAGGCCGTTCTGGACGGCTATTTGGCAGCTATGCGCCAGATGGTGGCAGAGTGCGGCGTGCAGGACGATATCAGCGTCAGCGCCGTATCCCGCCTGCCGGAGGTGTTTTTGGTGGAAAAGCCTCAGGTGGATGAGGAGCAACTGCAAAAAGACCTTTTGCAGGTTGTGGACAAGGCCCTGGAAGGCTACGATGCCATGCGCCGCACCGAAGGCGAAGCTTTGGATAAGGATTTGCGCAGCCGCGGCAATACCATCTTGAATCTGGTATCCCAGGTGGAGCAGGGCAACACCCAGACCGTTATCGACTACCGCGCCCGCCTGGAGGCAAAGCTCCGGGAAGTGCTGGAAAACACGGCGATTGACGAGAGCCGCGTCCTCACGGAAGCTGCGATCTTTGCTGACAAGGTGGCTGTGGACGAAGAGACCGTCCGTCTGCGCTCCCACCTGAAGCAGATGAACACCATGCTCGATGGCGGTGGCGCCGTGGGCAGAAAGTTAGACTTCCTGCTTCAGGAGATGAACCGGGAAGCCAACACCATCGGCTCCAAGTGTACTGATGTGAATTTGGCCCGGATCGTGGTGGATATCAAAGCGGAACTGGAAAAGATCCGCGAGCAGACCCAGAACATTGAGTGAGGTGGCCATGAAGCTGATCAATATCGGATTTGGCTCTATGGTAGCCGCCCGCCGGGTGCTTGCCATTATGGAGCCGGCATCCGCCCCCATTAAGCGGATCGTCCAGGAAGCCAAGGGGCGGGGCATGCTTATCGATGCCTCCTACGGCCGCAGTACCCGCAGTGTGATCTTAATGGACACGGACCATGTGATCCTCTCTTCTTTGGAGTGTGATCAATTGGCCCAGCGCTGGCAGCAGGAGGAAGAAAAATGAGCAAAGGCAAACTGTTTGTGATCTCCGGCGCCTCCGGCGTAGGCAAGAGCACGGTGCTGAGTACTGTCATGGCAGCAAGAAGCGATCTGCGCTTCTCCGTTTCTGCCACCACCCGGGCAATGCGTCCCGGTGAAGTGGACGGCGAAAGCTACTATTTTGTATCCAAGGAAACCTTTGAGGATATGATCCAAAAGGGCGAGTTTTTGGAATACGATGCCCACATGGACAATTACTACGGCACGCCCCGCCGCCAGCTGGAAGAAAAGCTTGAAAGCGGCAGCGTGATTTTGGACATTGAGCCCAATGGTGCTTTTCAGGTCCGCGCGGCCTGGCCGGAAGCGGTGCTGATCTTCATTGCGCCACCCTCTGCCCAGGAACTGGAGCGGCGGCTCCGCGGCCGTGGCGACACTCCCGAGGAACAGATCGCCATGCGCTTGGAGCGCTCCCGCTGGGAACTGGAGCAGAGCAAAAAGTATGACTATATCGTCATCAACGACCGGGTTGATACCTGCGCCGAAGAAATATTAAATATTATCGCCGAGAAGGCGGACTAAATAGGAGGATTTTGTTATGTTGTACCCCCCCGTAGCTGATATGCTGAAGAATGTTTCCAGCCGTTACCTGCTGGTGAATGTGGTGGCCCAGCGGGCACGCCAGATCGCTTCCGAAGCGGAAGCCGCCCAGGAAGAACTGACGGAGAAGCCTGTGACCCTGGCCATCCGGGAAGTTGCCGAGGGTAAGCTGTCCGGCAGCCTGAAAGAAGAGTATATGAAGTAAGAAATCCCGCAAAAAGAGAGAGGAGGGGCTTTATGATCGCCAAGATCGCCGTTGCGGCGGCAAATTTCGCCATAGACAAGCCCTATTCCTACTTTGTTCCCCAGGATATGATTTTGACACCCGGCATGCGGGTGCAGGTGCCTTTCGGTCGGGGCAACCGCCAGACCGAAGGTGTGGTGCTGCAGATCACAGAGGGTGACCGGGGTGACTTAAAGGCGGTGGAACGCCGCTTGGATGAAGCGCCCTTGCTCAGCGATACCATGCTCCATTTGGCAGCTTTTTTGCGGGAGCGTTATTTCTGCACATTTTTTGATGCCATCCGTGCTATGCTTCCTGCAGGCCTTTGGTTCAATGCCAAAGATACCTACGCCCTCACGGAGGACCGCGCTTGGAAAGAAGCCACTATCCGTAACCATGAGGCGCTGCAGATCCTGCAGTTTTTGGAAGACTGCGGCGGAGAGAGCGACGGCACCAAGCTGAAAGCTGCCGTTGGCGACGAAGAAGCCTTTGAAAAGGCTGTCGCCTATCTTTTGCGGAAGAAATGGCTTCGTGCCACCTTGGACCTGTCCCGGAAGACCGGGGACAAAACAGAAAAGATAGCCACTTTGGCATCCTCCCCGGAAGAAGCCCTGGCCTATGCCGCAACCCGTCCCAAGTCCGCCGCCATGCAAA
>JAZRZT010000077.1:0-8264 GCA_045601475.1 Faecousia sp. | reverse complement strand
TTCTCTTCCTGGCAGAGAATGATCTCCCGTCTGTGCACCCACGGCCCCATCACTCCCTACCTGCCCTCCACCATGCTGCAGACCAAGAAGACCCAGGTCTACATCAGCGAGGAGCTGGCTGCACCCTTCCAGTGCTGGGAGAAGGTCGGCTACTAATTGTAGGCCCCAACATAACAAAAAAGACCACGGCTCTGCCGTGGTCTTTTTGCATTACAGGATCAAACAGATCAGACCGCTTGCGCCCTCGTTGACGATGCGGGACAAACTGCCCCGGAACTTGGACCTTACATCCTCCGGCGTTCTAAGCAGCTTGGAGGTGAGACCTTCCTGCACCAGGGCATACACACTCTTGCCGAAGATGTTGCTCTGCCACAATTCTTCCGGCGCCTGGTCCGAAAGGTAGGACACCAGGTCCTGGGATTGCTTTTCGCCCCCTACCATGGGGCTGATCTCCGTGTCGATATCCACCCGGATCATATGGATGGAGGGAGCGCCGGCCTTCAGCTTTACCCCGTAAGTACCGTTCTTTTGCAGGATCTCCGGTTTTTCCAAGGTCATTTCCCCGGCGGTGGGCATAACAATGCCGTAGCCGGTGGCTTTTACCGAGGACAGAGCATCGGAGATCTTGTCGTATTCCTGTTTTACCCGGGACAGCTCTGTCAGCAGGGCCAAAAGTTGGGCATCATTTTCAATGGGCATGCCCGCCCGGCTGCTTAGGATCTCATAGAACAGTTTTTCCGGGAAGCCCAGGGCGCACACCACCGTGCCTGTGGCAAGATCCACCTTCTTCAAGGTGAAGTCCAGCACTTGCTCCAAATCTTTCAATTGAGAAAGGGTAGTCTCCGCCTGGCCCAGGGCCGAAATTTCCTCCGCCCGGCGAATCAGCGCTTCGTACAGCGCTGCTTTTACCGGGTGCTCCGGCTCTAAGGCGTCCATCCACCGGGGGAGATGCACCTGCAGCTGCCGCATGGGGAAGGCGTACAAAATCGCCTTGAGAATATCACAGATATCCTCACTGTCGAGGGCCTGGCAGTCGGTTACCACAGCTTGCAGACCGTGTTCCTTTTGGATATGCTCTGCGGTCCGCTTCGCCATCTCTCCGCCGGGATCCCGGCTGTTGATGAGCACCAAAAAGGGTTTGCCTGTGGCCTTCATATCCCGGATAGCCGCGGTTTCCGCCGAGATATAGTCCTGCCTTGGAATGTCTGTCACCGTGCCGTCTGTGGTCACCACAAGGCCGATGGAGCAATGCTCCTCCATGACTTTCTTTGTGCCCATCTGGGCAGCCTGGGTCATGGGGATCTCGTAGTCGTACCAAGGGGTCGTGACCATCCGGGGCGTACCGTCTTCCTCGGCGCCTACAGCGCCGTCCACCATGTATCCCACAGAATCGATCATCCGTACCCGCAAGGCGGCTTTGCCGTCGGGTGAGATCTCCACCGCTTCCTCGGGGATGAATTTCGGCTCGCTGGTCATAATGGTCCTGCCGGAGCCACTTTGGGGTAATTCGTCTTTGGCCCGCTCCTTGCGGTAGGGGTCGTCGATATTGGGGATCACCAGCTCTTCCATGATCCGCTTGATAAGCGTGGATTTGCCGGTGCGTACAGGCCCCACCACGCCGATATAGATGTCGCCGCCTGTGCGTTGGGCGATGTCTGCATAAATAGTTTCCATACCCAGCCTCCTTTTGCTGTTTGCTCTAAGGTATGTCCAAGGTTTGGCAAAAAGAACTCTTAAAAAATACAAAGATTTTTGCAAAATAACATTTGACAAATGGCCTGATAGCCTATATAATACATAGGCACGACTATGAGAAGGGGGATACTATGCGACTGGCACTGACGGATATCATCCATCGCCCCGGAGCATCCATCTCTCTTTCAGAGTGTGTAGATCTGAGCGATCTTCAGTACGGAAATACCTACCCCGTGACCGAGCCTGTAAAAGCCGAGGGCATTGTGCGCAACACCGCCGATGTTCTTATGATGAAGGGCTCCATCACCACCTGCCTGCACGGTGTCTGTGACCGCTGCGCCGGGGAATTTACCCGGGATGTGGAAATTGACCTGGACGTGGTTTTGGTAGAGGAACTTTCCAACGAAGACAGCGAAGATGAACGGGTATTCCCGGTAGAAGCAGACACAGTGGATTTAGAGGAAGTGGTCCGCACAGTATTTGTGCTGAATCTGGACTCCAAGATGCTGTGCAAGCCCGATTGCAAAGGTCTTTGCTGCCGCTGCGGCAAGAATCTCAATGACGGCCCCTGCGACTGCCAGAAGGAACCGGATCCCCGTTTTGCTGCTTTACGGCAGCTTCTCGATAAGTAAGTATAAAGAAATGCTGTCAAAGCAGTAGAGGCTGAGGGATACTGAATTCCGTTAGCCCCTCAGCGGCCCTTTTTGCTGCTTTCCGGTTTGTCTTTCTTGCCTTGCGTTAGCAAGGCTGCGTCATCCGTACCGAAAATCAATCAAAAATTGCTTGCTGAGTGGTGCTTCGCAGTTTTCAGCGGCCTGCATTTTTTAAGACAAAGAAAATCATGAAGACAATACTTTGTGTATTGTTGAGAGATTTTCTGCAGTATTGGAAAATGCAGGTTTCTGAAAACCTAATGGAATTCAGTATCCCTCAGCCTATCCAAGGAGGTGTCATCCATGGCTGTCCCTAAGTGTAAAGTATCCAAGGCCCGTCGCGATAAGCGCCGTGGCTCCAACTGGAAGCTGTCTGCTCCCAGCGTAGCAGTTTGCTCCAAGTGCGGTGAGCCCGTCATGCCTCACAGAGCATGCAAGGCCTGCGGCAACTACAACGGTCGTCAGGTTCTGGCTGCCAAGGCTGACTAAGCAGGAAAAGAGCGTAAGCTAAGAGGAAGGCAGACTTTTGCCTTCCTCTTTTTCCGTGCAGGCGGTGCCTGCAGACATTGCGTGCAAAAGCCTTCCCCTGGGGGAAGGTGCCCAGTGCGCACACTGGGCGGATGAGGGGTTATAAACACCTATGTAAAAGAAGTGTTAAGTTACACGATTTTCGTTGATTTGACAGCTGCTTTGTGTAATAATAGGAATATATTGGAATAGATAGAAAGGAGTGATCGTCGTGGCAAAACCCTTAGTGGCGATCGTGGGACGGCCCAATGTGGGTAAGTCCATGCTCTTTAATAAGCTCACCGGTCACCGCACCTCCATTGTGGAGGACACCCCCGGTGTTACCCGTGACCGCATTTACGGCGATTGCGAATGGTGCGGACGCACCTTCTCTTTGGTGGATACCGGCGGTATCGAGCCGGGCACCGACTCGGATATGCTGAAGTTTATGCGCCGCCAGGCAGAGATCGGTATCGAACTGGCTGATTGCGTGGTGATGGTGGTGGATGTGCGTTCCGGCATGACTGCGGCCGACCAGGATGTGGCCACCATGCTTCGCAAATCCGGCAAGCCTGTGGCGCTGGCTGTGAATAAGTGCGACTCCATCGGCCCTGTGAATCCCGATGTGTACGAGTTCTACGGCCTGGGTATCGGCGATCTGTTTGAAGTCTCCGCCATCCATGGCCATGGCACTGGCGACCTTCTGGACTGGTGCCTGGAGAACATGCCTGCAGAAGAAGAGGAAGAGGAAGAAAGCGACACCATTAAAGTCGCCATCGTGGGCAAGCCCAATGTGGGTAAGTCCAGCCTTCTCAACCGTATTTTGGGCGAGGAACGCGTGATCGTCTCCGATATGGCCGGCACCACCCGTGACGCCATCGACTCCGAGTTTGAGAACGAGACCGGCAAGTACTGCTTCATCGACACCGCCGGCATGCGCCGCAAGAGCAAGGTGGACGATCAGATCGAAAAATACTCCAATATGCGCACCATCAATGCCATTGAGCGGGCGGATGGGTGCCT
Organism: Faecousia sp.; assembly: GCA_045601475.1. Lineage (GTDB taxonomy): Bacteria > Bacillota > Clostridia > Oscillospirales > Oscillospiraceae > Faecousia. Next base: position 4,386 of record JAZRZT010000077.1, on the reverse strand, counting down.
GGTGCTCATCGATGCCAACGACGGCGTTACCGAGCAGGATACCAAGATTGCAGGCCTTGTCCATGAGGCGGGCAAAGCCGCCATTATCGTGGTGAACAAGTGGGATGCGGTCACCGATAAGGAGACCAATACCATGCGGGACAAGGAAGCTGCCGTCCGTGACGGTCTGAGCTATATGACTTACGCCCCGGTGGTGTTCCTGTCCGCCCTCACCGGTCAACGTGTGGATAAGCTGTTTTCTGTGATCCAGGATGTCCACAAGCAGAATACCAGCCGTATCACCACCGGTGCGCTGAACAGCGTCTTGGCGGATGCCCCCGCCCGTGTCCAGCCGCCCTCCGACAAGGGCCGCCGCCTGAAGATCTACTATATGACGCAGGCCAGCACCAAGCCCCCCCACTTTGTTATTTTCTGCAACGATGCCCGGCTGTTCCATTTCTCTTACCAGCGGTATTTGGAAAACCAGATCCGTGAAGTGTTTGGCCTGCAGGGCACCCCTGTACGCATTACCATCCGCCAGCGAGGCGATAAGGAGGAGTAAGTATGTGGCTTTGGATAGCCGTTGCGGCCGTGGCAGGTTACCTGCTGGGCAATCTGAACGGCGCCGTATTCACATCCCATATGCTGCACGACGATGTGCGTAATCACGGTAGCGGCAACGCCGGTCTAACCAACTTTATCCGCAACTACGGCGCGGGTAAAGCGGCGCTGGTTATCGCCATTGATGCCCTGAAGGCGGTTTTCGCTTGCCTCATTGGCGGACTTCTGCTTTTGCCCTACGGCATGTACCTGGAGGGTACAGCCATCGGCGGCGCAGCAGTGATGCTGGGTCATACCTTCCCGGTGTTTTTGGGCTTCCGGGGCGGCAAGGGAATCCTCAGCGGCCTGTTTGTTGCCATTATGGTGGACTGGCGGATCGCAATTTTGATCCTTGCAGTATTTGCCGTCGCGTATCTTATTACATGGTACGTGTCTTTGGGCTCCGTCTTGGCGGCAGCTGCCTTTGCTGTGGGGTTTTTGATCTTCCACAATAATAACCCCACGGTTTTAGCCTGCGGCGTTTTCATGGGCGCCTTGGCGGTGTTTATGCACCGGCAGAATATCGTGCGCCTTGTGAAAGGCCAGGAAAGACGCACCAACCTTTTCAAAAAGGATAAAGAATAAGAAAAACCTCCCGAAATTCGGGAGGTTTCTTCATATAAAACAAGAACGGCGCTGCTTAGCAGCGCCGTTTGTTGATGCAGCTTACACTGCACGCTCAACCTTATTGGAACGGAGGCATCTGGTACAAGCGTACACATGGCACGGAGTACCGTTGACGATTGCCTTCACGCGCTTGACGTTGGGCTTCCAGGTACGGTTGGAACGTCTGTGGGAGTGGGAGACCTTGATACCGAAGGTAACACCCTTACCGCAGTAATCACACTTTGCCATTCGTTGCACCTCCTATCGGTAACGACTCGTTAAAATTCACGCGATAAACACGCGCTTGGATATAATAACAGAGCTTTGCGAAAAATGCAAGTGTTTTTTGCAAAAAATTTTCTTTATTTCAAAAGATTGTTGATATTCCCGGCGTTTGCAGATATAATGCAGGTAGAATTACGAAAGAGGTGACTGCCGGTGTTTGATATTCACAGTGTACCCCTGAAAACTTTGGTGGAAGAATTTGACTTGGAACTGGCCTATCAGGCCACGGATTACGACTCCGTATGCCTGACGGTGGAGGATGGGGCCCGTCCGGGCCTGCAGCTGGCGGGTTACTATGACCACTTCGAGCCTATGCGCCTTTTGGTGCTGGGCAATATGGAATCCAGCTATGTGCAGAAGCTGACTGAAGTTGAGCGCGCCCTGGCTTTTGACCGCCTGTTCTCCTATAAATTCCCGGCCATGCTGATCGCCCGGAATATCGAGCCGGACCCCCAGTGTCTGGAAATGGCCAAGAAGCACAATGTTACGGTTATGCGTACGGCGGAACCCACCAGCACCATCGTCTCTGCCATTATTGCCTACCTGAAATCCGCGCTGGCACCCAGCATCACTCGCCACGGTGTTTTGATGGAGGTCTACGGTGAAGGTATCCTGATCACAGGCGAAAGCGGCTTAGGTAAAAGTGAAACCGCCGTGGAGCTTCTCAAGCGCGGCCATCGGCTTATCGCCGACGACGCAGTGGAGATCCGCAAGATTGCCGGCAACATTCTTATGGGAACTGCTCCGAAACTGATCCGCAACTATGTGGAACTGCGGGGTATCGGCATCCTCAATGTGGCAAAGCTGTTCGGTATGGGCGCAGTCAAAACGGAAAATGAGATCAACCTTGTGGTCAACATTGTACCCTGGCAGAAAGAGAAGAATTACGACCGCCTGGGCATCGGGGAAAACTTTACCGAGATCTTAGGCATAAAAGTTCCCACCAACACCATCCCCATCACTCCCGGCCGTAACCTGGCTGTGATTTTGGAGGTGGCGGCTATGAATAACCGTCAGCGCAAGCTGGGCTATAACTCCGCCCTGGAGTTTACCCAGCAGATGGACGAGAATATGGTGAAAAATACCGGGAGCAAGTAGTATGAAAGAGTTTACCATCGGCGCCAACGATGCGGGCCAGCGATTGGATCGTTTTTTGGCAAAGGCTGTTCCTCTGCTTCCGGCGTCTCTGGCGCAGAAGTACATCCGCATCAAGCGCATCAAGCGCAACGGCGGACGCGCTGAGCGGGATACCCGTCTGGTGGAAGGGGACACCCTTCAACTTTACATCAATGACGAGTTCTTTGATAAGCCCCGGGAGGACAACGCCTATCTCACTGTTGCCACGCCGAAGCTGAACATCGTCTACGAGGATGAGAACATTCTGCTTGTGGATATGCGCCCGGGTCTTGCGGTGCATCCCCATGACGGCGCGGAGTATGGCAGAACGCTGATCGATCATATCCAGGCATATCTGTATCAAAAGCGGGAATGGAGCCCCAGAGGGGAGAACGCCTTCACCCCGGCGCTTTGCAACCGCATTGATCGCAATACCGGCGGCATTGTCATCGCCGCCAAGACCGCCGAAGCCCTCCGGGTGCTAAATCAGAAGATCAAAGACCGGGAGATGGACAAGCGATACTTGGCGATTGTGGAAGGCACATTGAAGCAACCGAAGGGAAGCCTGAAAGGCTATCTGTTCAAGGATGCAAAGAAAAACAAGGTGTTCGTCACAGACAAGCCCCAGCCCGGCGCCAAGACCTGCCAGACCAACTATATCACTTTGGCTAAAAACCAGGGACTTTCCTTGGTGGAGTGTGAACTGATCACCGGCCGCACCCATCAGATCCGCGCCCAGTTTGCCCATGCCGGACACCCTCTTTTGGGCGACGGCAAGTACGGGAAGCTGGACAAACGGTTTGACCGCACCTACCAGGCGCTGTACTCCTATAAGCTGACCTTCTGCTTCACCACAGAGGCCGGCGGCTTGGAGTACCTCAACGGAAAAACCTTCCAGGTAGCGGAAGTGGACTTTGTCAAAGAATACTTCCCTAATTATAAATAAAAAGAGAGTGGCAAAGCCACTCTCTTTTTTTATATCACTTCCGTAATCGTGCCGCCGCCGATGACCGTATCGCCATCGTACAGAACAACTGCCTGGCCTGTGGTGATGGCCCGCTGGGGCTCGTCGAATTCCACCCGGGCAAAGCCGTTTTCTTCCGGGTAGACCGTAGCCGGCTGGGGGGTGTGGCGGTAACGTACCTTTGCCAAAACACGCATTGGAGCAGTCAACATCTCAAAGGGCATAAAATTCCAGTCCTTCGCCCGGAGTACACAGCGGAAAAGATCCTCGTTTTTGCCTAATGTGACGGTGTTGTTTTCCATATCCTTAGCGCACACATAGGCCGGCGCACCCAAGGCGATGCCCAGACCTTTTCTCTGCCCCAAGGTATATCCCACAGCGCCTTGGTGGTGTCCCAAAACGTTGCCTTCCAAATCCAAATAATCGCCGCCGGGGTATGCCTTTTTGGTGTATCGTTCCATAAATGCTTTGTAGTCACCGTCGGGGATAAAGCAGATGTCCTGACTGTCCCGTTTCCGGGCGGTCACAAAGCCCTGTTCCTCCGCGATATCTCTTGCCTCAGCCTTCGTCAATGCGCCCAAAGGCAGCAGGATTTTAGAAAGCTGTTCCTGGCTCAGGCAGGCCAAAAAGTAAGTTTGATCCTTACTTTCGTCCGCGGCTTTTTTGAGGAGAAAACGCCCGGTTGCGGGGTCTTGTTCAATTCTTGCGTAGTGGCCGGTAACAATGTGATCGCAACCCAACTCCGCGGCTTTTTCCAGCAGCACGCCGAATTTCATGGTCTTGTTACAACGGATGCAGGGGTTGGGGGTATCGCCACGCTCATAGCTTGCGATAAA
>JAZRZT010000076.1:0-3201 GCA_045601475.1 Faecousia sp. | reverse complement strand
AGGGGACGGTTAATGCGAAAATAACGCCCCCGGATCATGCAATAATCCCTAAAAAAGGGCGCAAAAAGTTGGCTCTGTCAGGCAGAGCTAAAATCAATATGGCATCGTGGAATCACCGTTGGACCGGTATCGGTGGTTGATACATTTGGTTTCTGCTTAGTAGCAGATAAATCAACTTCAACAGCTTTCTTGCTATCGCAATGATCGCCTTCTTTTCCCCAAGCTTATGCTTGTGCGCCCAGTACCAGGATCGAAACGGAGAATTGCGTACACTCACAGCTGCCCATGCACATTGGCACAAAATCGCTTTCACATAGCTGTTTCCGTGATTGGTTCTCCGTGATTTGATTTTTCCGGCGCTCTCGTCATTTCTCGGTGTCGTCCCAGACCAGGAACAAAGTTTTTCCGAGGTGGCAAAATGCTCTTGCGGAACCTCGCTGATCTCTGCTATAATCTCCATAGCGGATTCCTCATCGAAGCCGGGAATGGAGTCGATGATCGCAATTTGTTCTTGGAATGGTTGGGACAGAAGGCGCATGTCCTCGAGGATACTGGTAATATCCTCTCGGGCGGAATCCAGCTTGTGGAGTAGTTGCTTGAGGAGGCGGCGCTCTGCAAGGGTCATGTTGCCGCAGACGGCTGCCGCGATCTCTTGAGTGGGACGGCGAAGTCTGCGGCAATTTTTCTCCACATCCTCCGGTGTCAGCACTCCGGTATCAAGCAAAATATCCAGCAGCTTCCTTCCGGTTACGCAGAGGATATCCTTCATAACCGACGAAAACTTAAAACCGTGGGCCTGTAAGAATTTCTCCAGGCGATTGACATAGCGACACCGTTCCTGCACGAAGGTGCGGTGCAGACGGGCGCACTCTCTCAGATCACGAATTGGCATGGAAGGAACGAAACTTTTCTCCAACAATCCATGTCGCAGCAAAGTAGCGATCCACTCAGCATCCTGAATGTCCGTTTTGCGACCCGGAAGATTCCGCATATGTCGGGCGTTGACAACCCAGATCCGTTCAATGTACTTGGACTCAGTTTCGAGAGTTTGGTAGATGGGCTTCCAGTAGACGCCGGTGCTTTCCATTGCTACGGTATAGCAGTCATTCTCACCAAGCCAGTCCATAAGCTTCTGAAGTTCCGGCTTTGTAGTTCCAAAAGAACGACGGATCACTTCGGGTTCTGCGCCGAGTCCCCGAAGAATACAGGCTTCGATAACCTCTTTGTGGACATCCAGCCCACAGCCACAATACAATAACGCTTCCATAAACACCTCCGCAAAAATTATCGATGCGGAGTTGGCTGCTTGAATAAAAGTGAAGTTTAATGCCCGCACTCGAGGTGCAATTCCGCGTACTCGAAAGCAGCCATAGTCCCGTTCTAAAGGCGCACTCTTGGTGGCAAACCGTCCCTCGACCTTGCTCCGCAGTACCAGTATAATATATTTTCATCCATTTCGCGCGCGGCTGGGCGGCATCGGGCGTTCCGGCAGGAGGTGGAGATCCTGGCAATCCTTACTGGCTTAGAGATCGACTCTGCCAAGAGCGGTGTCAAGCCTGACCTATCAAAATATCTTGCTGCCAAGGATATCAAGCGGAGCCGCTTCCTTCGATTTAAGGATATTATGGATACCGCAGAAGAACAGCGGAAGTGGTACGAGCCTACCCCGGCAGAGCGTCTGAAAGCCTACTACGAGAAGACCGATTGGTCAAAGGTAGATTCCAATTTGGAGAAGCTGCCATACCTGGCTTATCAGTTGCAGCGGCATACTCCGAAGAAAAAACCCAGAAAGAATAAGCCCGCTGACCTCTATACTTTTGCTGTTCCAGGATGGGAAAAGAGATTAGACCCCACTATCCTTTCTGCTGTAACTGCGTTAGCGCAGGACTATAAGCATTGCCTGCAGCGTATCCGCGCCAGCCGACAGCCCATAAAAGAACGCTCCCGCCAGAGTGATATTGCCAAGATCCTGTTTGCCCGATGTCAGGAAGATGATTACGATACCGACACCCTGTATGCGCTGTTCTCTGCGCTTTCCCAGGAACAGGTGACGGAATTGTACCGTGCTATCCAGGATAATAGCTGGCACCTGATGCCAGAGAAAAATCGGGAAGCATTCCTACAGCAGCATCTTCCGGAGGATTTTGCAGAATATTTCGATCTGCTGACAGACTTCCGTTGCAACGGCTACCGTATCCTGGGCGCTTTAGTCTGCGATTGTATGGATGCCTACCGCATGGAAGACCAGAGGAAACTCCACAGAGAACAGGATTCTCCCGCCATGACTGCTATACTGGATGCCTACCTGAACAAAACTTCCGGGGCAGATTATAAGACCGCTGTGGTGCTGAAATGCAGAAACCAGTTGGAGGCTATCGTCAAGGCAGGAGAAGCGGTGAAGTATGCCGTTGCCATCAAGGACAAGGATCTCCTGTGGGATATTCTGTACGACAAGATCTATGACCATGTGAAACGGACGGAGGTGAGCCGGGATGTTGAATGAGTTGGAAGAATTTAAAGCCTATACCAGTGCTGTCAAATACGAAGTCTGCCGCAAGGGTGACACCACATTCCTGGGCCGGTTCACCTTTGAATCCCTGCTGAACTTTGAGGGGCTGGGTAGAATCCTCACGATCTTAGCGAGAGGTTACCTCCCCGACATCAACCGGGCAAGGAACGCACTCTGCGCCTGGTGCAGTATCCCGGACAGCAAAAATGCCACTCCCAAAGAGGAGTGGCAGAATCGGACGGACTTCCGGGAATTGAATGAAGAATTTCCAGAGCTGGTTGATGAGAATGGTGCGGGTTGGTTCTATCGCCATGTCCATAGCATCGCAAAATTCGTACTGGATCACCCGGATGCAGTACGGAAGGGCTACACAGAATATGCCGAGGCAATCCAGAGCAAGTTCGATAAGATGTGGCGAGACAAGGTTCTCCAATTCCAGACACCCATCTTTTCCCTGAACACCAAAGGAGCCTGGACACTTCGCTTTGACGATATCTTGGCGGATGCGCTAGAACAGGGGCCTCTGCAAAATTACGAGGTCACCATCCCCGATGGATTACGACAGAGGGCAGAAAAACTATCCGGCAAGAAAGCTGCGCCCTATATCTGTGATCTGATTGCTTACTACCATACCCATCAGGAAGATGGCTGCGATTGGGTCATCCTGCCTGTGACCAGCTTTGATATGTACT
>JAZRZT010000075.1:0-16278 GCA_045601475.1 Faecousia sp. | reverse complement strand
GTCCGGGAGGACAACCATACCGACGCCGCCTTCAGCAAGCAGATGCGCCGGACCTACGAGCTTACGGAAAACCCCTTGGTACCCATTACCATCCAGGCGGTGCTCACCGCGGGCCGTTCCTCTTTGCGGGTCATTGACAGCGAGGGCCGTCAGTGCACCGTGGAAGGCCCTGCGCCCGAGGAGGCCAAGGTGGCGGAGCTCACCGAGGAAATGCTGGCCGCCCGTCTGCAAAAAACCGGCGGCACCCCCTACTACTGCACCGAGGTGCGCTGTTCCGTAGTCCCCGGCGTTACCCTGTCCGCCGCGGCCATCAATGCCATGCGCAGAGATGCCCTGAATATGCTCACTGCCCTGCGGGCACGCCGGGACGCGCCTCAGCTGGGCCGCCCCCGGGCCGTCACCCGCTTTGCCGGCAACCGCCGGCAGCCCGGCCTGACCGTACAGGTCACCTCCTGGGAGCAGATCACCGGCCGGCTTCTCAGAATGAATCCCGCGGTGCTGTATGTGCCCATGCACCTGCTCTCCGCCGACCCCGCCCGCACCGCAGACCTTGCCAGCCGTGTCAACGTTTGCGCCGTGCTGCCCCGGATCGTCCACGACGGCGAGATGGCTCAGCTGAGACAAGACCTGTCCGCCCTGCGAAAGCTGGGTGTCCGGGAAGCTTTGGCGGGCAATTTGGGTCTTTTGATCCCCGCCCGGGAATGTGGCATGGATATCCGCGGTGACTTTGGCTTGAATCTTTATAACTCCGCTTCCGTGAATATCGCCCGGGAGCTGGAGCTGGTCTCCGCCACCCTCAGCTTTGAGATGACCCTGCCCCAGATCCGGGACGTGAGCAAGGCCGTGCCCTGCGAGATCTCCGCCTATGGCCGCCTGCCCCTGATGGTTACGGAAAACTGCATCATCAAAAACCGCACAGGCCAGTGCACCTGCCACCAGGGCCCTGTGAAGCTTTCCGACAAAACCGGCGCGGATTTCCCTGTCATTAAGGACGGCGCATCCTGCCGCAGTGTGTTGCTTAACGGCAAGAAGCTCAGCTGGCTGGACCGCCAGAACGACCTGGCGCGCCTGGGTCTTTGGGCCACCCGGCTGTATTTCACCACAGAAAACCCCAAAGAGGTGGACCAGGTTTTGGCCGCCTACCTCAATCCGCCCCCCTTTGACCCCGGTGCCTGCACCAGAGGCTTATACTTAAGAGGATTGGATTAAGTTAGTGCACTATGCACTGCAAGGAGCATTTATGATCATACTCGCCTCTCAATCTCCCCGACGGAGGGAGCTGATGGGAAAACTGAATATTCCCTTTACAGTCCGGGTGGCGGATATTGATGAGACTATGGACCCCAATCTGCCGCCCCAGGAGGAAGTGGCCAATGTCAGCCGCCGGAAAGCGGATGCTATCGCCTGCGGCCATGACGACATTGTGATCGCCGCCGACACCATTGTGGTATGTGACGGCCGTGTTTTGGGGAAACCAAAGGACGAACAGGACGCCCGGGCCATGCTCCTGCTTTTATCCGGCAGAAGCCACCAGGTCATGACGGGTATGACCCTGCGAAAAGGTGGCCGGTGCATTTGTCACACGGAGATCACCGACGTGCACTTCCGCCCCCTTTCCGGGGAAGATATTGACGACTACATCCGCACAGGCGAGCCTATGGACAAAGCCGGCGCTTACGGCATCCAGGGCGGCGCCGCGGTTTTTGTGGACAAACTCTCCGGCGACTACTTTAATGTGGTAGGCCTGCCGGTATGCCGGCTGCAGATGCTTCTGCGGCAAATCATGGAGGACTCCCAATGAAACACTTTTTCTCGACCCGTGTCCGGGTGGTGCTGATCGTGGCAGTGCTTTTGGCCATTGCCCTCACCGTCATCAGCAGCCTTACCGGCACCAATATTCCCGCCGCGGCGGTCAAAGGTATTCTCACCCCCATTCGCACCGGCGCCAGCCGCCTGACATCCCAGGCAGAGCAGCTTTACAACTACATGTTTAAGTACGAATCCCTGGCAGCGGAAAATGAACTTTTGAAGGAAAAGCTGGCGGGCATGGAAGACACCGCCCGGAAGGCCGACTCCCTGGCCCGTGAAAACGAAGCCCTGCGGGCTGCCATGGGCTTAAAGACCGCCAACCCCTCCTGGGAATTGGTAGACAGCTACGTCATCTCCCGCAGCTCTCAGGACTGGTCCTCTTCCTTTACCATCAACCGCGGCTCCGATGCCGGCATTGAAGAGGGCATGTGCGCCATCACCGCCAACGGCGAAGTGGTGGGTCTTGTGAGCGAAGTGGGCTCCAACTACGCCGAAGTGAAGACCCTGCTGGACTCCTCTTTGGAGATCAGCTCCACCATCTCCTCTTCCGGCTACAACGGCATGGTGCAAGGCGGCTACGCCACCGGCGAGCAGGGCCTTCTGCGCATGAACTACCTGCCCAGCTCTGCGGTCATCCGCAACAACGACCAGGTGGTCACCACCGGCTCTACCGTCTACCCCCGCAACCTGGTGGTGGGTCATGTGGTGGACGCCGGCTTTGACAGCACCGGCGTTGCAAAGTTTGCCCTTTTGGAGCCGGCTGTGAATGTAGGCAGTCTGGAGCTGGTGTTTATCGTCACACAATATAACGCCGGGTGATCGCTATGGCTAAAAAAGTAGATTTCAAGCCGGATAAACCCCGGTCCAGCCTGCTGAGCAAGCTGTATCTGACACAAAAACAGCGGCGCAACCTGCTCAAATGGGTGCTGTATGCCACCATGCTGGTGGTGCTTTCCGTGTTGCAGGACGTGATCTTTTGCAAGGTGCGGCTTTTCGGCGCCACCACAGAGCTGGTGCCCTGCGGCATCTTTATGATCTGTCTGCTGGAGGGCACGGAGGCAGGCTGCGTATTCTCCCTGATCGCCTCCTGTTTGTATCTGTTCTCCGGCTCCGCCGCCGGCAACTATGTGATCGTGCTGATCACCGTCATTGCCTTTTTGACCTGCATGGTACGGCAAAGTTATTTCCAGGCCGGTTTCGGCGCCGCCATGCTGTGCACCCTGGGCGCTATGCTTTTATTCGAACTGAGCGTGTTTTCCATCGTGGCTTTCTTCGGTCAGACCTACACCAGCCGTATCGGCGTCGCCCTGCTGACCGCCCTTTTCAGCGCTTTGGCCGCGCCCATCCTTTATCCCGTATTGCAACTCATCGCTAAAATAGGAGGCGAAACATGGAAAGAATAACCCGCTGGCGTGTGGGATTTCTCATCACTCTGTTTTCCGTCATGATCCTGTTTTTCGCTTTTAAGCTGTACGATCTGCAGATCATCCAGACCGGCGGCAAAACAGACAACTCCTCCACCTTCACCACCCGTGTCCGTGTGAAGGCCTCCCGGGGCGATATTCTGGATCGGAACGGCAACATTCTGGTGGGCAACCGCGCCAGTTACGATCTTACCATCAACCACTACGTTCTGATCTCCGCCAAGGGCACCAACGACCACCTGTACCGTCTGGTGAAGCGGTGCCAGGAGCTGGGCATCACCTACGACGACCACTTCCCCGTGACCCAGGAGCGGCCCTTTACCTACACTCTGGACACGCAAAGCTCCGCCTGGCAGAGCTATTTCCAGCAGTACATGGCAAAGACCGCCCAGCTGGACTCCGACATCACCGCGCCTTTGCTGGTGGAAAAGCTCAGCGACATGTATGGGCTTCCCGCGGAGTGGACAGAGGAAGAGCGCCGGGCTGTATTGGGTCTTTGGTACGAGCTGGACCTGCGGCGCTGCGTGGACACGTTGTCCCAGTATGTGTTTATGTCCGACGCCAGCGATGAAAATCTGGCGGCCATTTCCGAGCTGAACATTCCCGGTCTGAACGTGGAAGCCTCCACCGTCCGGGAATACCACACAAAATACGCCGCCCACATCTTAGGCTTTGTGGGCCCCATGACCCCCAAGCAGTGGGAGACCTATAAAAAAGAAGGCTACGCCATGGACGCCCATGTGGGCCAGGACGGCATTGAAAAAGCCTTTGAAAAGTATCTCCACGGTGTGGACGGTATCCGGGAAGACACCGTGGCCTACGACGGCACGTTGATCTCCTCCCGTTATATCACAGAGCCCAAGGCCGGCTCCAACGTGGAGCTGACACTGGATATCAATCTCCAGCGGCAGGCGGAAGATCAGCTGGCCGCCACTATCGAAAACCTCCGGGCGCAGCCCGATAAGGAGGACGGCGAGAAGGCAGACGGTCACGATGCCGCCGGCGGCGCCGTGGTGGTCATGGACCCCAGAAGCGGCGGCGTACTGGTGTGCGCCAGCTACCCCACCTACGATCTGACCACCTATTTTGAAAACTACGAAGAGATCTTAAAGGCGGAATACGACCCCCTGTACAACCGGGCGCTTTTGGGTACTTACCCGCCCGGCTCCACCTACAAAATGTCTATGACCGTGGCCGGCATCCACAGCGGCAAGATCAACTCTGCCACCCTCATTTACGATAAGGGTATTTTCGACACCTATAAGTCTGCGGGATTTGCCCCCAAGTGTCTGTACTATACCAATAACCGTTTGGTCCACGGCGATATCAACGCATCGGAAGCCCTCCAGGTCTCCTGCAACTACTTCTTCTATGAACTGGCAGACCGGATATCTCTGAACATCATGGACACCACCGCCAAGGGCTTCGGTCTGGGCGAAAAGACCGGCATCGAACTCTATGAGAACACCGGCCACCGGGCCAATGAAGAGACCAAGAGAAAACTCTACAAGGGTGACGACGCCAAGTGGTTCCAGGCGGATAAGATCACAGCCGCCATCGGCCAGTCCGACAACCGTTTTTCCCCTATTCAGCTTTGTGTGTACACTTCGACTCTGGCTATGAAAGGCACCCGCTACAAAGCAACCTTCTTAAACCGGGTGGTGTCCTCCGATTACCGGGAGCTGCTGCTGGAAAGCGAGAAGACCGTCATGAGTCATATGGAGATCTCTGACGATGCCTATCTTGCCTATTCCACCGGCATGAATCTGGTCACCAAGAAGACCGAGCGTTTCCGCGGCACCGGTAACAAAGTCTTTAATAACTACCCCATTGAGATTTGCGCCAAAACCGGCACTGCCCAGTCCGGCAGCACCACCTCCTCTGACCACGGCGCATTTGTGTGCTACGCGCCTATGAACAATCCCGAGATCGCCATCGCCATCTACGGTGAAAAGGCGGGCCACGGCAGTTCTCTGGCAGTTATCGGTAAATCCATTTTGGACGTGTATTTTGAAGTCGGTGAGGTGGGCGAAGTCACCACCTCGGAAAACAAAGCAAGTTAAAGGACGTGTTTTTATGAGCAAAACAACATTTATCGCCGCCGGCGACTGCTTCATCACCCGCCGCCTGCCCGAGGGTGGTTATGAGGGCTTTGGGGAATTGCAGAAGTGCATTTCCTCCCATGATGTAAAATTTCTGAACTTGGAGTCCACCTTCCACAATTACGAGGGCTATCCCGCGGTGGAAAGCGGCGGCACCTGGGCCATGTCTGACCCCAGGACCCTGGACGACATCAAGCAGTTTGGCTTCAACCTCTTCACCACCGCCAACAACCACTCCGGCGACTACGGTGAAGGCGGCGTTTTGGCCACCATCCGCCACCTGCAGGAGCGGGATATGGTGTTTTCCGGCACAGGCAAAGACCTGGGCGATGCCGCAAAGCCCTGCTATCTGGAGACTAAGCACGCCCGGATCGCCCTGATCAGCTGCAGCGCCACCTTCGGCACTTCCTTCCGCGCCGGCGCGCAGACTGCCAACATGACCGGCCGCCCCGGTCTGAATCCTCTGCGCTACCACCAGATCTATCACCTGGACGCAGAGCATTTTGCCATGGCGGAAGAGGTGGCCCATGTGAGCGGCGTCAACGCCTGGGACGAGAAAATGGTCCGCAACGGCTACTATATGCCCCCCAAGGAAGGCACATTGTCCATCGGCCCCAAGAAGTTTGTCCGTGACGAGCGCTGCTGGGTGGAGAGCTTCCCCAACGAGCAGGACATGAAGCGCATGGAAGAAGAGATCGCGGAAGCCAAGCGTCAGGCGGATGTGGTGCTGGTGAGCGTCCACAACCACGCTCTGGACGGCGATGAGAACACCGAAGTTCCCGCATTTTTGGAAATCTTCTCCCGCCGCTGCATCGATGCCGGCGCCAATGTGGTCATCGGCCACGGCCCCCACGAACTGCAGGGCATTGAGCTTTACAAAGAAGGTCTCATCCTCTACAGCGTGGGCAACTTCCTCTTCGAAACGGAGACCGTGGAGTTCCAGCCCTGGGATGCCTACTATAACCGGAATATGCCCCTTTCCACCAAGGTGGGCGCTTACATGGATGACCGCAGCGGAAACGGCACCAAGGGTTACTGTGTCCAGTGGCCCATCTGGAACGCTGTGATGCCCGCCTGGACCATGGAGGACGGCAAGATCACCGAGATCAAGCTGTATCCCATTGAATTGGGCATGGACAAGCCCAGAAGCCAAAAGGGTGTGCCGGTGATGAACGGCAGCCACGAAACTCTGGAGTATCTGCAAAAAATCTCTACCTGCTACGGCACCAAGATCGACATTGCCGACGGCGTGGGTACGATCCGCCTGTAAAAGAGGTGCTTACATATGTTTGAAACCATCCGCACTTTCGCCGAGGGCATGGAGCAGACGCTCATCGCCCGGCGTCGGGATTTTCACAAATACGCCGAAACCGGTTGGAAAGAAATGCGCACCACCTCCCTTATCGCCCGGCATCTGAAAGATCTGGGCTATGAATTGGTCTTGGGAAGCGACCTGTACAACCCGGAAGACCGGTTGGGCGTGCCTGCAAAGGCCGAGTTGGATGCAGCCTTCGCCCGCTCCGAAGAGCAGGGCGCGGACCCGGAATTCCTCCCCTTTACCAGAGGCGGCATGACCGGTGTCATGGGCATCCTCCGCTGCGGCGAAGGTCCCACGGTTGCCATGCGCTTTGATATCGACGCCCTGCCGGTGCGGGAGACCACCGACGCAGGACATGCGCCCTATGAATCCGGCTTTGCTTCCGTCAACGACGGCGTGATGCACGCCTGCGGCCACGACGGCCATGCCGCCATGGGTATGGGCGTTGCCACGATTTTGGCAGAGCTGAAGGGTCAGCTCCACGGCACAGTGAAGCTGATCTTCCAGCCGGCTGAAGAAGGCGTCCGGGGCGCGAAGCCCATTGTGGATAAGGGCCATTTGGACGATGTGGATTTCCTTTTGGGCAGCCATATCGACCAGCGTCCGGAGGACGAGACCGAAACCGCTTTGATTCCCGGATCTCACGGCTCTCTGGCCACCCGGAAATACGATGTGTACTACCGGGGTCTTGCGGCCCATGCCGGCGCCAGCCCCCACTTAGGCAAAAATGCCCTGCTGGCGGCGGCTGCAGCGGTGATGAATCTCAACGCCATCCCCCGCCACGGCAAAGGCGTTTCCCGGATCAACGTGGGTAAACTGATGGCCGGCAGCGGTCTGAACGTGATCGCCGACGAGGCCTACATGGGCCTGGAGGTCCGGGGCGGCACCACCGAGATCAACGAGTATATGATCGACTGCGCCGAAAAGATTTTGGATAGTTGCGCCGAAATGTACGGCTGTACCTGCGAAAAGGTGATCGTGGGCGCGGCAGAGTCCATGGAAACGGATCTGGACTTTGCGGCAGAGATCCGGGACGTGTGCAGAGATCACATGGGTATGAAGGTTTCCGACAAGCTGTCCGTTGTCTCTTTCGGCAGTGAGGACTTCTCCTACATGATGAACAGGGTGCAAAAAAACGGCGGCAAAGCCGCCTTCCTGCGTTGTCTTGGGGACATCAAAGCCGTCGCCCATAACGACCACTTTGATTTCAGCGAGGACTGTCTGGTCAACGGCGTCAAGGCCTTCTGCGCCATGGCCGCCGTTCTAATGGTATGAAAAACGAATAGGAGAGAGTAGAAATGGCTTTAATAAAGTGCTCGGAATGTGGCAGAGAGATCTCGGACAAGGCAACGGCCTGTGTGCATTGCGGATGTCCCATCTCCGCCAGCGTGCCCGCGCCCAGCTTATCCATGAATTTCCATGCGGTTTTGTCCGGTCCTGACAGTGAAAAATCGCCCCAATCCGTCTATGTGCCAGAATTGGGTCGAAATGTGGAATTCCCTGTTGATAACGACTCACAAGTGGGCGAGTCCTACAAGATCACATTAAGAGAAGGCAGCAAGTATGATCATATTATCTTTACTGTTGCATCTATTTCCAAGAATCCGCAGGCAACCCCTGCCTCCAGTCCTGTAAATACCCAAGCAAGCAGCGACGCCATTGCGCTGATCAAGCGCTACAAGCCCAATCTTCTTGTGAAGTTCTTCAAAGGCGGCTTCCTTCCTAAGTTCATCGGCATGACCTTAGCTTTCCTGGTCGCCGGCCGTTTCAGCGAAGCGGACGCGGAGGTTATCGTTCCCCTTGTAGGAATTTGCTTCGTTATTCTCTTGCTGGGCAGCCTTTATCCCATGGCAAATGTCAAAGGGTATTTAAGGAGGCATCATATCGACCAGGCGATCCGCCAGGATTCCGGCTATATGAATGTGGCGATCTGCGCCTTCAACCTCCTGCCCTCCAAAAAAATGTTATCCTATATCCGGGATCTGAATCCCGCTGCCGCTCGGAAAATTGAGAGCCAGCTTGCCGAAAAGGAAAAGAAATAAATACATAACCCCCTGCAAGAATCCGTCTTGCAGGGGGTTCTTTTTTACTTGGTGCCGAAGATGCGGTCGCCGGCATCGCCCAGGCCGGGCACGATGTAGGCGTGGTCGTTCAGCTTTTCATCCAAAGCGGCCATGTAGATGTCCACATCGGGGTGGGCCTCCTGGAAGGTCTTCACACCCTCGGGCGCGCCGATAATGTTCATCATAATGATATTCTTGCAGCCATGCTCCTTCAAGAAGTTCACAGCCGCCACGGCGCTACCGCCGGTGGCCAGCATGGGATCCACCACGAACACCTGGCGATTGCCGATGTCTTCGGGCAGCTTGCAGTAATACTCCACAGGCATATGGGTCTCGGGGTCGCGGTACAGACCGATGTGACCGATCTTTGCAGAGGGGATCAGATTGACCATGGCATCCACCATGCCCAGACCGGCCCGGAGGATGGGGATGATAGCCAGCTTCTTGCCTGCCAGGCGGCGGCACTTGGCCATGGCTACGGGTGTCTGTACTTCCACTTCCTTGGTGGGAAGATTCCGGGTGGCTTCATAGCACATGAGGCCGGAGATCTCGCTGATGAGTTCACGGAATTCCTTGACGGTGGTTTTCTTGCTGCGCAAAATCGCCAGCTTGTGCTGGATCAGAGGATGGTCCAAAACGTGTACTGTAGACATTTCTTTCTCTCCTTTATCTTTGTTCCCGGGCAAGGCGCTCCCGCTCCGCCTGGGAAAGTCTTAAATAGTTGGGGGTTAGGGCACCCGCATCGCCTTTTTCGCCCTTTTCTGCCATGGCGCAAGTCAAAAGGCCCACGCCCGCGGCCCGCTGATGCATCTTATGCTCCGGGGGCAATACCAACCCGGGAATTTCCTCCCCGAGAGTGCTGTAGGTCAGATTGCTGCCGTCGCCCACCAAAAACAGAGGGCCGCCAAGCTTTGCAAGTTCTTCTTTCAGTTCTTCCAAGGCGATGGCTCTGTCCTCACAGAGGCGGGTAAGCTTCCCTTTTTCCGCCCGGAAAAGGGCGTTATACACCTGGTTCCTCCGGGCATCCATGGTGCACACGATCACGCCGTCCCAAACGCCCAATCCTTCTGCCATGGCCTCCAAGGTGGACACGCCGTAGCAAGGAATTTCTGCGCCCCAGGCAAAGCCTTTGGCCGCCGCCACGCCGATCCTCACGCCGGTAAAGCTGCCGGGTCCGGCAGCTACCGCCACCGCTTCCACTTCCTGGGGTGTTTTTCCGCAGCTTTTTAAGAGGTCTTCCGCCATGGTCATAATGGTCTGGGAATGGGTCAGACCCGTATTCTGATAGCTTTCGCCCAGCAGCTTGCTATCTTCCAGCAGGGCCACGGAGCCGGCTTTTGCCGAAGTCTCAAAGGCTAAGAGCAGCAAGGTCTTTCCCTCCCTCAATGATAATACGCCGGGTGTCCTCCCCGGTCTTTTCAATGCGGACACGGACAGGATTTCCCAAGGCGTCCGCCACATTCTCGCTCCACTCCACGGCGCACACGCCGCCCCGGTCCAGGTAGTCCTCCCAGCCGATATCCCACAGGTCATCGGAAGAAGAAAGCCGATACATATCAAAGTGGAACAGGGGCATCCGCCCGGACAAATATTCATTGACGATGGTATAGGTGGGGCTGGTAACGGTATCCGTCGCGCCCAGGCCGCGGGCCAAGCCCCTTGTAAACGCGGTCTTGCCCGCGCCCAAATCGCCCTCAAAGGCTACCACCGTGCCAGGCTTTAAGAACTTTCCCAGCGCCTCGGCCACAGCTTCCGTCTCTTTTGGCGATGCAGTTATAAATTCCATATTGCACCTCATTGTGCGTTCTTCAGTTTCTCTGCCTGATCGGCGGTGGCCAGGGCATCGATGATCTCCTCGATACCGCCGTCCATAATGGCGTCGATCTTATAAAGGGTCAGACCGATGCGGTGGTCCGTCACTCTGCCTTGAGGGAAATTGTAGGTGCGGATGCGCTCATTGCGCATGCCCGTACCCACCTGGCTGCGGCGCATGCCGGTGACCTCGCTGTCTAATTTCTCCTGCTCGATCTCATAGAGCTTGGATGCCAGCATCCGCATACATTTTTCCCGGTTTTGCAGCTGGCTTCTCTCTTCCTGGCAGGCCACCACGATGCCGGAGGGCTTATGGATGAGCCGCACAGCGGAGCTGGTCTTGTTCACGTGCTGACCGCCGGCGCCGGATGCCCGGAACACCTGCATTTCAATATCCGCCGGATTGATTTGTACATCCACTTCTTCCATCTCGGGAAGCACCGCCACCGTGGCAGTGGAGGTATGGACTCTGCCGCCGGATTCCGTCTCCGGCACCCGCTGGACTCTGTGGACGCCGGATTCGTATTTGAGCCTTGAGTACGCGCCCTTGCCGCCTATAACAAAGTCCGCTTCCTTCACACCACCCAGTTCCGTTTCCGAGTAGTTCATCAGCTCGATGGACCAGCCCTTTTGGGCGGCATACATGGAGTACATTCTAAATAGGCTGTGGGCAAACAGGGCGCTCTCCTCGCCGCCCACGCCGCCCCGGATCTCCATAATGACGCTTTTTTCGTCGTTGGGATCTTTGGGCAGAAGCAGGATCTGCAGCTGCTTATATAATTCTTCTTTTGCCTGCTTGGCAGCCTGGTAAGTTTCCTGGCAGAGCTCCTTCATATCGGGATCGCTCATCAGCTCTTCCGCATCCGCCATATCCCGCTCGGCTGCTCTATATGCGAGATAGGCTTCCACAATAGGCTCTAAGTCGTTGCGCTCCCGCAATATGGCCGCGGCTTTTTTGGGGTCGTTATAAAAGTCCGGCTGTTCCGACCGGGCGCATATTTCCTCATAGCGGTTTGCCACCGCCGCCAACTTATCCAGCATGATTTTCTCCTAAGACACATTTTTGTTATTGTACCAACTTTTAAAGAAAATGTAAAGAAAAAACCCCGGGTTGTTACCCCAATGTCATTAAGTTTAGACTGTCATTGCGAGCGCTGTAAGCGCGTGGCAATCCGTAATACCCTTGGGGAACGGATTCTCACGCCTGCTACGCAGGCTCAGAATGACATGGTTTTCTTAACTTAATGACATTGGTTGTTACCCTGGGTAAGATTATTTTTGGGGGCGGTATAGATTAATGACACAGCTGGCAGTATCCGTCAGCGTTTTGGTGGTCGCCAGGTTTTCCGCACCCTCTTTTCCGATGCGGTACACATGGGGCGTCATGGAAAGAAGATTCTGCACCTGTTTTCCCTCCACCGTAAAGGAAAACCGCACTTTTTCGCTCCGCTCTAAGGTAAATCCCGGAAGTTCCGGCACGCTGTCCTTAGGTTTTTCTGTCAAAGTAGGATAAATGATACTTTTCAGACCCAAAAGATGATCCGGGGCAGCCAGCACCTGGATAAACGCCCCGTCGGGCCGCAAAACTCTTAAAAACTCCTCCGGGAGGGTCAGGGCAAACAGGCTGGTGAGCAAACCCACAGAATGGTCTTTTACCGGCAGTCTGGCGGCAGACGCGCAGAGCCAGGTTGCATTTTTATAACGACCCGCGGCAAAACGCACCGCTTCCTTGGAAATATCCAGGCCCAAAAGTTCCGCGCCTAAGCTTTCTGCCAAACGGCTGCTGTAATACCCCTCGCCGCAGCCCACATCCAGCACCGGGCCGGAAAATCCTTCTGCCATGCGGCAAAGGGCATCGCAAATGGGGGCGTAGAAACCGCTGTCCAAAAACTCCCTGCGGCTTTGCACCTGCTGCCTGGTGTCGCCGGGGTGCAGGGAGCGCTTATTCTGTACCGGTAATAGGTTTACATAACCTTGCCGCGCGATATCGAAACTATGGCGCCTCTCACAGCGCAAACTATGGTCCGCTTTTTCTAAAATTTCACCGCAAAGGGGACACAAAATTTCCATATCCATCCCTCCGCGTCTATCATACTCCATCTTCCCCCATCCGTCAAACCGCATATTTTTGACACGCGGGGGAATTTTATGAACGGGAGTGATAATATGATCGTTTCTTACATCCGTACCATTGTGCTGTACGGTATTCTGATTTTGGTGATCCGGCTCATGGGCAAGCGGCAGATCGGCCAGATGGAACCGTCGGAATTTGTGGTAACCATGCTGGTGGCAAACCTGGCATCCATCCCCATGCAGGACAGCGCCATCCCCTTGTTTTCCGGCCTTGTGCCCATCCTGACGGTGCTGGGGTTGGAGTTGGTACTGGCGGCGCTTTCGCTGCGGAGCATCCGCCTTAGAAAGCTTTTATGCGGCAAGCCGGTGATCCTCATTGAAAACGGCAACATCCTGCAGGAAAATCTCCGCAAGACCCGAATCACATTGGACGAGCTGACTGGCCATTTGCGGGAAAAAGATGTGCTGGACCTGCAGGCGGTGCAGTACGCCATTTTGGAGACCAACGGCAACCTCTCCGTATTCCCCTATCCCAAGGAGCGCCCCGCCACCGCCCGGGAGGCAGGCATCCAGGCAAGAAAACAGTATCTGCCTCTGACCATCGTGTCCGACGGGCGGGTGCTCTCCGACAACCTGCAAAAGGCGGGCAAAGACGAAGCCTGGCTGAAAAAGACCCTGCAAAAGCAGGATGCCACCCTGCAGGACACCTGGCTTTTGACCGTGGACGGCGCAGATCACATCCTCTTCTACCGAAAGGAGAAAACAAAATGAAGCGGCTCTGGTTAGGCATCGGCATCTTGGCTCTGTTTTTGGCTCTGGGGCTTTGGGGCAGCCACAGCATGGAAAAGCTCCACGGCCCCCTAGCCCACGACCTGGAAAAAGCGGCAAAGTCTGCCCTTTCCGGGGATATGCAGCTGGGAGAAAAGCTCGCCAAAAAGGCCAAGGAAAAGTGGGACGAGCAATGGCACCGCAGCGCCATTTTGGCAGACCACGCCCCCATGGATGAGATCGACGGGCTCTTTGCCCGGTTGGAAGTATTTACCGAAACAAAGAACACCGAGGCCTTTGCCGCCTACTGTCAGCAATTGGCAAAACTGATCACCGCCACGGCGGAAGCCCACGGCTTCACCTGGTGGAATATCCTTTAGCTCAGCTCCCCTAAGGTGCCGTGGGCAAGGGCGGCAATGCTGTCTGCCAAAATCTCCATGGCTTTTATGGCCTCCTCCCGGTGATTGCCGGCGGCTCCCACCTCCACGATCACCGCCCCGGTGGACAGGTCCTGGTTAAACCGCTGGCGGCGGAAGCTGATGGGCCGGCAGATTCCGGACACAGTTTTCTCCAGCTGGGCATGGAGCTTTACCGCCATGGCCATGTTCTCCTGCCAGTTGGGGTGTGTTTTGCCGCTGGCATCGGTGCCCACCACCAGCATCATCCGGGCCACCTTCTCCCCATTTTGCTTCACCGTGTACCCCAGTTGGTTGCCCTTGGAGTCGGCAATGGCATCTCTGTGCAGGTCTAAAACCAGCCGCACCGAGGGATATTGCTCCAAATAAGATTTTACCGCCTTGCGGGATTGGGTATAGGCCTTGTTATAAGAGGGCTGGTCGTGCATGGTGGTATCCTGGACTGCCCGGATGCCCCTTTTTGCCAGCTCCTCCACCAGCCGATCCCCCACAGAGATCATATTATCCCCCACATCCAAGGTGCGGTAAGAATTGCTTGCGGTGTTTTTATACCCCTCCGAGCCGTGGGAATGGACGATGAGTACCGTGGGTTCTTCCCCGGTGAGGTCCCACAACAGGGGCTTTTGCAGCAGGGAGAGCACATCGATATCATACCCATTGTGGCACTTCACCGCCACCAAGGCCGCGTCCGCCATCCCAAATGCGGTGTACACCGGCCCGTCTTCTTCCTCCTCTTCCTCTGATGCTTCCGGGATCTCGTCTTCCTCCGGCTGCTTTTCTTCCTCCGACGCTTCCGGGATCTCGTCTTCCTCCGGCTGCTTTTCCTCCGCCGGGGGCGGTGGGGCGGTGGGCGGTGTTGTTTCTACGGTTTCTGGGTTTACATAACGCCCCGTTTGGGCAGCCACCAGCAAACTCACCACTTCGGGTCTTTGCAGGAAAGCGTGGACGGTGCCGTTGCTGATCAGCCGCAGCAGCAATGCGGCGGCCACCATCCAAAGACTCCACCGCAGGCATTTCTTTTCCAGCTCCATAACCCCTCCTACAAACAAAAAACGCGGTGGGCCAGCCCCACCGCTATCTCTTTATCTGTTTGGGTCTTTCCGCCACTTGGGTCGCGTCCGCAACTCCATGCGCAAATTCTGAAAAAATTCCGTGAGCAGCGCGCCGCACTCCTGTTCCCGGATGCCCACCTCCACCTGGGGGTGGTGATTAAACTCCATGGAAAACAGATTGCATACCGAGCCGCAGGCACCGCATTTTTTATCCGATGCACCGTAGACTACCCGGGGGATCCGCGCGTTCACAATCGCGCCGGCGCACATGGGACAGGGCTCCAAGGTCACATACAAAGTACACTCCCACAGCCGCCAGCCGCCCAAGGTCTTACAGGCTTCGGCGATGGCTTCGATCTCCGCGTGGGCAAGGGCAGACTTATCCGTTTCCCGGCGGTTTCTGCCCCGGCCGACGATCTTCCCGTCCCGGACAATGACGCAGCCTACGGGCACTTCTCCCTCGGCAGCCGCTTCTTTGGCAAGGGCCAATGCCGCATCCATAAATTGCAGGTCGTCCAAGTCTATCCCCCCCTTTTTTCTTCATGATACCCCACAGAAGACCTTTCCGTCAAGGGCTACTGTACCACGGAGGCAGGGAAAATCCTAGGGAAACCGGGTGTTCGTTTAAATTTCTTGCGCCACCATCCCATTTATGGTATACTGGTAAAAAATATACCCTTTTTTAGGAGAACACTATGAAGACGCTGCTGCACATCTGCTGCGCCCCCTGCGCTAACCAGTGTATTGAGGTGCTGCGGGGGGATAAAGTTGAGGTCACCGGTTTTTGGTATAACCCCAATATCCACCCCTTTACGGAATACCGGGCCCGGCGGAACACCCTCCGGGAGTACGCCCCCACCATCGACCTGCCCCTGATCGAAAAGAACGACTACGCCCTGCGCCCCTTTGTGCGGGAGGTGGCAAGCGATATCGCCCACCGGTGCGTGAAATGCTACGAGATGCGCCTGTTTGAGACCGCCAAGCAGGCACAGGAGGGCGGTTTCGACAGCTTTACCTCTTCGCTTTTTATCAGCCCCTACCAAAACCACGCCCTCATGCAGGAAGTGGCGGAGCGGGCGGCCAAGGAATACGGTGTGGAATTTCTCTACCGGGATTTTCGCCCCTACTTCCGGGCCGGTCAGGACAAAGCAAGAGAATTGGGCTTTTATATGCAGAAATACTGCGGATGTGTCTTCTCCGAAGAGGAGCGCTACTTAAAAGCCAACAAAATTATCCCCTGAGGTGACAACATGGCAAACTTTACTTTGATCGCCCCCTGTCTTTTCGGCCTGGAAGGTCTGGCCGGTGACGAGCTGCGAAGAATGAATATGGAAAATGTCCGGGTGGAGGACCGCCGCGTGCTCTTTTCCGGCGACGAGACCGCTTTGGCAAAGGCCAACGTGTGCCTGCGCACCGCGGAGCGGGTGATGGTGGTGCTGGC
>JAZRZT010000074.1:0-14289 GCA_045601475.1 Faecousia sp. | reverse complement strand
TACACAAACTGGACCAGCGCGACCGGTACGATTCTGGTAGACGGCGTGGAAACAGAAGGCAGAATCGTCTTCAGAGCATATAACTGGGACGTCCATTTATTAAGTACAGTCAAGTACCTGACAGAGGGTCATACTGTTGTGTTCCCCAAGGACAGCGTATTCACTGTTGACAGAACCTACGGCGGCACCCTGGATAACGGCGGTATGGTCCAGTTTGCGGAAAACTACCAGCTGACCTACGATACCGCAACCAGCAAGCCCGTTCTGAGTGTTGTGGTTGAAGAAGATCCTGCTGTAACAGCAGGTGTGGCATGGTTTGCAGACGCCAATAACTATGGCGACCATTATTACGGCGCTTTCGGCGGTGTGACCCGAGAGGAGAACACGGTGAAGATTCTCGCCAATACCGCTACCACCAGCGGTGGCCATATCGGTTTCCGTTTTACCAAAAACGCCATCAAGTCCATGATCGACGCAGGGTATCGAACTGTGGCCTTCAAAATGACCACAGAAGCCTATGAAGATGGTATCGTTCCCGGGTACATCAATGCATTTGCTTTCGGTGTATCTCCTGCGACCTACCAGCTTAGCGTCGATGACTGCGCGAAGGTACAGGGTACTGATGCGTACTATGCAAGCGGCAGCGTTTTGAAGCTGGATTTGGTAGAGCTGTATTACAACGGCCTTACCGATGGCTTGCGCTTTATCGTGAAAGATGCTGCAGGCGGCGGCGGTCATGCCAATGCACCCGCATATCTTTTGCTGTCCGACTTCCAGTTCGAAAAGGAGGATGTGGCAGAAACACCGATGGGTCAAATGACCTTGGCGGCAAGCTATGACAACGGCGAGAATGGCGAATTTGGCGGCGTTACCGCAGCTAATGAAAACGGCGCGCAGATCCTGGCAAATGCAAAGAACGGCGCTGCCGGCTTTGAGTTGAAGAGAAGCGCTGTGGAGAAGCTGCTGACCTTTGGCGTGAATGAGATGACTTTCACGCTGAACACTGCATCTTACAACGGCGGCGCGGTTCCTGCCTATGTGGTTTTGGATGCTGCGGCGGAAGACTATGTTGCAAACTGCGAAACAGTGGCAGCGAAGATCGACGGCAGCAAGCTGTATTTTGCGGTAGGTACCCAGATTACCATCCGCCTGCATAAGCTGTATGCGGATATGACTTATCAAGACGGCTTGGAGTTTGTTTTGCTCAGTGGCGACACTTGGGAAAGCGGCAGTGAAACTGCATACCTGACCCTGTCCGGCCTGACCTTCGCAGAGAAGCTTCAGACGCTGGATTTGGATCTGGTAACCACCAACGGCGATTTCACCAGCTATTATGCAAGCGAAGATTCCTGGTTGGAGACAACTAAGGAATCCATCCGGTCTGTGGCAAGAGCAGGCTTTAAGTATATTGACCTGAGCTTGTATGACATGACGGCCGATCACGACCTGATGCAGGGGGGCTGGGAAGACATCGTTCAGGAACTGAAGGGTTTTGCGGAACATTGTGGTGTTGAATTCCGGCAGGCGCATTCCCCCGGATACACCACCCATGGTTCTCAGGAATGGGTAGATACGAATAAGCGATGCATTGATATCTGCGCAGAGCTGGGCATCGAAAACCTGGTTTCCCATACCTCTACAGCCAAGAGTGAAGGCGGCTCGGTTGTCAATTATACCAAAACATTGTTCTTTGAGAACAATACGGCAAATTATTTACTGATTCTGCCCTATGCCGCAGAAAAGGGCGTTAACATCCTTTGCGAAAACGCAAGCTATGTGTCCATGGCATACGGCTGGTCTGTCAATACCGGCGCAGACATGCGTGAATTTGTCAAGTACGTTCAGAAGACAACCGGATACACCAATATCCACGCTTGTTGGGATATGGGTCATGCAAATTGCGAGGGCCCGCAGTATCTGGATATTCTGGCCCTTGGCGACGAGATGTACGGCATCCATTTCCACGATAATACTGGTGCTGATACCCATTTGATGCCCTATTACGGCAATATGGATATCGACGCAGTGATGCGCGCGATCAGAGTGCTCGGCTACAACGGCGATTTCACTTTGGAAGCAGACGGCGCATCCCGTACCGGCGGTACCTACACCGGTCCTGCGTTGGAAGGCAATCTGGATCCCGACACAACCGATCGTTTTGAGCAGGAAGACATTCTTTACCAGATCGCAGAGTATATTTTGAAGGAATATGACTGCGGCGAGCCTGTCAAAAACGACACGGATGTGGATAGACCCCAGATTGCAGAAAAGGATAAGGTTACTGTAGAACTGAAGGGATATGCTTGGGACACTTCTACGAACAATGGCGCGGATGTGCACTATGGATTTAGCACATCTGCAAAAACGCAGACAGACTTGGCGGCTACCAGCTGGTTTGGTGGTGGCAATTCTGCTTCTACGGATTATGCCCAGTTTACCACCGTGGAGGGCAAGATCCTTGTAGACGGCGTAGAGGAAGATGCGATCCTCAAATTCAATAAGTCAGGTAATACGTTGCTGATTCATATGTCCGGAAACAATTTGGAAGCAGGTAAGGTGATCGTCCTTCCCAAGGCGAATGTGTTCACGGTTACATACACCAATGGTGTCGGCGATTCCACAGCAGGCACCGGACAGATTCAATTTGCGAAGAATTACAAGCTTACCAACGATCCTTCCACAGAAAAACGTGATGCGAAAGTTGTTGAAGCTACTACAGTAGCTGTGGACGGTACCGAGTATCTGCATCTGCAGACGGCCGTTGATGTTGCAGTGGAAGGCGGCAAGACCTTGACACTGCAGGGCGATGTTACCGACGAAGCAGTTACTGTGGAAGATGGCAAGACCCTGGCGCTGGACTTGAACGGATACTCTGCCACCGTCAATGGCGGCGGCGCTTTGAACATTGTTGACAGTACTACCGATGACGGCGAAGTGGGTGGCAAGGTCTACGGTACTGCCACCGTGGAGGATCGTGTGACAGAAAACGGCGCGATCCGCTATGTGATCCTGGACGGCACCGACGAAAACGGCACTTACTACACTGCCAATGCGGTGCGTGTTAAGGTGACCAAGGTCTCTGTCCGCCCCTCTGCGGCGGGTATTTACTACACCGCCGAGGTGATGTTTAATCAGAATGTGGCCGATATGGGCGTGACATACGGCATCGCCATGAGTGTTGCCGGCCAGCCTAAAGAAAACTTTATGGAGAAGGTGGATGGCGAGTATACCAGCTTGTGGACCGCGAAAAATGCCGCAACCGGCGCAAACTTCAGCAATTCCGGCAACTCCTGCCTGGTATCCGGCATTTTCAAAGACGGTGAGACAGCCAATGCTGCCCGCGGCGCTATCTCCATCTACGCCAACGGCTATGTGAAGCTGACCGTGGACGGCCAGGAGATCGTCATCATGGCAGAAAACGCAAATCCTGTGGTCTACAGCATGCAAACTGTGATGCAGGCCATGGATACAAATTTGAAGGCTGCTCTGGATGCTTACGACGGCACCACTGAGCTGACCGGCGATGCAAAGAAAGTGTTTGACTTCTATGGAACCTGGCGAGACAGTATGACCGGCTGGAGTCTTCCCAACCTGGCGGCTGCTTACGCCAAGAAACCTGCTGTTTAAAGGAGGTTGAAGCAATGAAAGAACTGTATATTGCTCCCCAGCTGAACATCTTCTGCTTCGCCCCTGTTGAGCGCTTGACAAGTACAGATCCCTACAGCATCCAGCTGGCGGCAGATCTGGAGACCGGTGGCGATGGCGGCGACGGCATCAGCGGCGACCCTGATAACGACTTCGGCTTGGATATATTTTAAAATAAAGGTGAGGGCGGCAAGGCCGCCCTCACCCTGAAATTCCATGTGTGTATTGCAGTTTGGGCCGTAAAAGGGACGCGCGGCCAAGATAAAATTTACGGAGATTTTGGAGCATAACCAATGTGTAACGACAAGGCGATTATGTTGACACGGAATAGTCTGTTTGCTATAATTTAATCATAAAATTATTTCTTTTTACATGATTATATCAAGAATTGACAAAAAAGGAATAGAGCAAATCCCGTAAGGAAATACAGGAGGTAACTATGAAAAAAGCGATTCAAGTGATTATCGCGCTGCTTGCGGTGTTGCTGTGCCTCTCGGCATGTGACAACAAGGATGTACCCGTGGGTACTTTGCAGCTGGATAATGGTGTTCTTCGCTGGGAGACCGTCCAGAATGCATCTTATTACGAGATGGATATGGGCAGCGGAGCCGAGCAGGTGAATCAAACTTCCTATGATCTTGCAAAGAATTGTAAATATATCGGTGATTTTTCCGTTTCGGTAACTGCGGTATTTCCTGACGGAGGGCGTGAAAAGGTGGGTGCAATCGACCTTTCTACGCAGAAACTGGGAAAGCCGGTCATCAGTGTGCAGAAAAAGGACGGCCGCAAGTACTTTACTTGGGAAACTGAGGAATTTGCTTCCGGCTATACTTATCATGCCTATGACGGCGCTGCAATGCAGACGGCGCAGCCGGATGCAAATGGCACTTGCTGGGTGGAGATCACCGATGATTTTGAGCAGATGATTCGTGTGGTTGCCCATGGCGGCTCCAAAGATAATCAGCTGTATCTGAGCAACGAGGATTATTTCCAGTACACCACTGATGAAGTGTTTGATATGACAAAGTTGGCAGATTACCCCTGTGTATATACTGCCAGCGGTGCATCTCAGGATACCTTCCAATTTGGTACTACCCTGACGCAGGGTGCCTGGGATCTGGAAATTACCATGTATGTTATGGACAGCAAGGGCCGCACCGTGCAGGGTAACGGCCAATGGGGACGCCGTACCTCTTTCCATAACACCCATTTGTCGTGGTTCTGCGAAACAGCGCCCAGTGAGTCCTGGCCCAATGCAGCCAACACCATTCCTTCCTCTCAAAAGGCAGAAACCAGAACCATTAAGGTAGATATTGACCGGTATGGCAATGCCTACATCAATTTCATGCATTTCAACAAAAATGAAATGGTGGTAATTACGGATGTTAAGTACGGCGGAAAGTCCAGACTGAATGCAAGCGGCGGTCTGCCCAATGTGGTTCCGGAGGTCAAAAAGCTGGATATGTCTGTGCTGAAAAAAGCAGAGGGCTATTTTAAGAGCACCGGCGAGGTTTTCTCCAACAAGCTCAAGGACAAGAAGCCCTTCCAGGTGAAGCTCCCCGTGGATCTGCCGGATGGAACGCACATTGTGGATATTTCCTACTATCTGGCTATGGCAGATGGTGGTCCGGTATATGACAATGGCGTTTGGGGACGTCGTATCACAGACACCAACCGCACGGAAACCGGCCCGTACTTCTGGCTCAACGAGTGGGATATCAGTTCCGATTTCCCTGCGGTAGATATTCCGCTGCCTACCGAAAAGAGCAACATGCGGATTGCTGTGGATGTGAAGGATGGTAAGTTCAGCCTGACCTTCATTGATTTCAAAAAGAATGAGATGTTCATCATCAACAGCGTCAAACCCGTATCTATCCCTGAAAAGAACGGTCTGTTTGTATCTAAGGGTATTACAGGCGAGGAATTTGATATCAAGACTTCCTATGCCGGCGTACCGAGATATAACAACATTAACCTGGACGTGACCTTCCGGGTCTACGATCTGGACGGAAATTCCTTAACGGGCAAAGGCCGTTGGGGTCGCCGGATTGTTACGGACAACAGTTCGAATATTTGGCTGACCTCGCAGCAGGTTGATGATTATAAGGAAAGCTACAACACCTTGCCTACGAAGGATCAACTGATAACCGTTAATATCTATGTGGCGGAGTTAACGCGAGACGGTGTGTTTACCCTGAAAATGCCCGGTTTCCTCATCGGAGAATGTGTTGAGGTCGTCAGCGTCCGCCATAAGGGCAAGCTGATCATGGGTGAACCGGTTGCTGAGAATGAACAGGTGACTGTACATTTGACCAATTATACCAACTGGGGTGAGGATTTCATTCCCTTCCATGTGACCGATGAGACCAAGGCGGCATTCGCAAAAACCAGTTGGTTCAGCGATAAGGACACCAGTGGTTACGATAACTGGACAAAGTTTAGCGGTATCATGCAGGTGGACGGAAAATCTGTCAGAGCAACAGTTACAGTTACTGCTACCGGCTCTGTAATTCTGGGCGGCGGCTTGAATGGCTGGAACAAAAAAGACATGACTATCACCATTCCCAAGGAAAATGTATTCACCTTGTATCAGGTTGGTAATGGTGGCGGTACACTCAAGAACGGCGGAACGATTCAGTTCGGCAGCACTTATGAGATCCAGGTCAAGAACGGTAACGTGACCGTGACAGAAAAATAACGGATACGAAAGGGAGACTATTATGAAGAGAATTATTATGCTTGTACTGGCAGTCGCCATGCTGCTTTCTATGGTTGGCTGCGGCCCTGTGGCAACTGTTCAGCAAGACGAGAGCAAGACACAGTTGCTTGTTGGTATTTCCGCCGGCGGCATCGGTTCGGAGTGGTTGGAGAATGCCATTACCGCATTCGAGGAAAAGTACAAGGACTATTCCTTTGAAGAAGGCAAGACTGGCGTTCAGGTGTTGATCGGTGGCAATAACCGTACCACCATGCTGGGCGAGACCCTGCTGGAGCTCATCAACACCCCCGATATGAGAGAAGAAGTGTTCTTCATTGATGGCGGTTATGTCAATAAGTATTTGGAAAAGAATGCACTGCTGGATATCACCGACAGTGTCACCAAGCCCTTGACGGAATTCGGCGAGGACAAGAGCATTGCCGACAAGATGAACGAGGACATTCTGGAGCATGTGACCAGAGATGGCAAGATCTACATGATCCCTTACTGGCAGAGCTCCTACGGCATGGTCTACAACGCCACTTTGTTTGATAAGAACAGCTGGTATTTCGATGCCAACGGCAACTTCACAAATGCCGGCGGCAATCTGGGCACCGGCCCTGACGGCAAGACCGGCACCTATGATGATGGCATGCCCCGTACTTACGATGAGTTCTTCAAACTCCTGGATCAGATCGAAAAGGACAACTGCACCCCCTTCCAGATGCCCGGCGCCAGCGGCGACTACTTCTCCTGGCTGATTACCCAGATGGCAGCAGATTCCATGGGCTACGAGGATTTCCGCGCCAACTTTGATTTTGAGGGTACTGCTACCTTGATCAAGGAAGGCACTATCAATTGGAATACCATGACCTATGAGACCGAGGAAGTGGAAATTACCCCTGCCAACGGCTATGAGTTGTCCCGGCAGCCCGGTCTTGCCCATGCACTGAATTTTGCACAGCGCCTGCTGCAGAATACCAAGTACTATGAGCCCAACAACTGTTTGTCCGGCTCCTTTAAGATTGCACAGTCCCAGCTGGAGTTCGTGCGCAATCCCACTGTCAGCTCCAAGAAGAATGTGGCCATCATGCTGGACGGTGTGTGGTGGGAAAACGAGGCAATTGCGGCTTTCCGAGAGACCTACGGCACCAATGCGACGAAATATGATTCCGCAATGGAATACAAGCTGATGCCCCTGCCCAAAGCTACGGAAGCAATGGTAGGCAGCGAATCTTTGGCAGTCAACGTGTTGCAGAGCTACGCATTCATTAAATCCAACATCGCCCCGGAGAAGATCGAGGTTGCAACAAAGTTCTTGCAGTTTGTCCATACGGATTCCATGCTGACGAACTTTACTGACACCACCGGCATCTTCAGACCCTATGACTATGAGATCAATGAGGACAAGCTGACCCCCTTCTCCAAGAGCGTCATGGATTATTTCAAGAACAACAAGTTTGTTTACCCCTTGAGCAAGAGCGCACTCTTTGAATCCAATCCTCCCGATTTCTGGGTTGTTCGCTGGATCCGTTCCAAGTATTCCGACAATACCATTCCTTATGAGATCATTTACAGCGTGCTGGCGGAAAAAAACGGTGTGAACTATGCATATGACGCAGAAGACCTTTATAACGGCATTATGAAATATCGTAAGGAGACCCGCTGGGTTTCGTATGCGGATGTGATCGGGTGATCTTTTAAAGAGAGGACACACAATGAAGAGTTTATTATCTCGCGCATGGGGCGGCATTTGTGACTTTTTATACGATCTGAAATGCGGCATATACCAAAAAGTAGTAAAGCGCGATCCCAATAAGCCTCTGCGCATGGAATCTCAGAAGCGCAAGAATATGGTGTTTTACATCTGCATGATGGCGCTTCCTATGTTTCAGTTTTTTATCATGTGGTTCAGCACCAATATTAATCATATCTTGCTGGCGTTTAAAGAATACGACAGCGAAATGAACTATACATGGACGCTGAATAATTTTAAGACAGTTATTGATAATTTCCTGCATAATCAGGAGCTGCAGCTTTCTCTGCGAAACTCGGTTCTGTTTTACCTGTTGGTGGAAATTATCAGCATGCCCACCTCTTTGTTTATTTCCTTCTATTTCTATAAGAAGTGGGCTCATGCAGATAGACTGAGATTGATTCTAATGATCCCTGCCATGATCTCCAGCGTGGTAACAGTGACTTGCTTCTATTATCTGATGGACCGTGGCTACCCTTTGCTGGTGAAGCTCCTTACGGGAAAAGAAGTGCTGGGCCTGCTGGTGAGCAGCAATACGAGAATGCCGATGCTTCTGGCCTACAACATCTTCTATTCCCTTGCCGGCAGCTTCCTGTTCTACAGTAGCGCCATGAGCGATGTGGACGACGGCATTTCGGATGCGGCAAAGATTGATGGCGCAAACATTTTCCAGGAATTTACCCGAATTACATTGCCCATGATCTTCCCGCTGCTGAGCACATTTATTGTGGCAGGCGCGGCAGGTATTTTGATCGGCGACTACGGCATGTATGCATTTGCACAGACTGGCGGTAATGCATTGCCCACAATGGGTTATTATTTCACCGTGTATGTCACCCAAGACGGTGCGGAAAGAAGATTCCCGTACTTCTCTGCACTGGGTCTTGTGCTGACGGTAATGACCTGTATTATCGTGTTTAGTCTCAGAGCGTGGTTGCGCCGATTCGATCCGTTCGAGGAAAAGGAATGAGGTGAGCGTAAAGATGAAAAGGAATTTAGAAAAAGCCAACAAGAATACTTTACGCGGAATCAAGGAGCCGGTGGGTGCAAAGATTATCTTTGTGTTTCTGGTCATTTATGCGGTCATGCTGCTGTTTCCCTATACCGTTGCACTCAACGGCGCGTTCCGCAGCTGGGGTTCCTTTACAGACAATATTTTTGCCTTGAAGGACTTTACCCTTGATAACTTTAAGCGCATCTTTACAGAATTTACATATCCGGTCACCATGCCGGATGGCACACCGGGCCTGTACTATTTTGGTGGTCTGCTGCTGAACTCTGTTCTGTATGCGGTTGGCTGCGCATTGGCATCGTCCACCTGCCCCTTGATCGTGGGTTACTGCTGTGCCCGCTATCCCAATAAGTTTAGTAAATTTATTATTAGCTTGGTGTATGTTTTGATTGCGCTGCCCATTGTCGGTAAGGTCGGCTCGGAGATCGAAATGACCCAAAAGCTGGGCATCTACAATTCGATTCCCGGCATGTGGTTTTTGAAATTTCACTTCCTGGGCATGTATACACTGATCTACCATGCCAACTTCAAGACCATGGCAAAGGAATACTTTGAGGCGGCTTATATGGATGGCGCCGGCAACTTCACTATTTTCTTAAAGATCATGTTGCCCCTGGTGTCCAAAACATGGACCATCTGCTTCCTGCTGAATTTCATCAGCTATTGGTCCAGCTATAGCGACGCACTCTATTTCTTGCCGGATAGCCCGACGCTTGCCCTGGCACTGTTGAACTTCAATAAGCTGCCCGGCACTTCCGAGACCATGCAGCTTGCGGCAGCCTTCATGATCGCAGTTCCCAGCCTTACCTTATTTGCGATGTTCAAGGATAAGTTCGTTACGAATCTTCAGACGGGAGGTATTAAGGGCTAATATGAAAAGAAGAATTTTGTGTCTCCTTGTGACTGCGCTGATCCTGTGTTCAACCTTCCTGTTGGGAAATGCAGACGGTGTCGACAACAACTATCCTCATGTTAAGGGCGGTAAGATCGATCAGACCGGCTATTTCAAGCTGGAGGGCGCAGAGGTCTCCTTGGAGGAAGAAGCGCTGGTTTTCCGCATGACTGCCGATACGGCTAAAATCACCTTCGACAAACCTTTGGCGGCAGAGGGCTTCAATCTTAGCTGGAACGTAGCCAAGGATGCCAAAAAGCGGTTGGAAAAAGTGGCACTGACGATTACGGATATTCAGGATTCGGATTGCGCAGTCCAACTGAATTATCAGAAACTCAACGAGTCGTTTACTTCTGTTAAGCTAAATAACGAAAATATGGCGTATTTAGCGAAGGGTTCCTTCTTTGAGGAAAACGAGAAGGACTTCACGATTAACTATAATGGTGAAACCGGTATGCTGACAGATAAAGACTCCGTTGAAATTCCTGTTAGTCGGTGTGTCAACGGAGATAGCTTCACAGGATTTAATGGCTTGGCGGTTAATATGTCTTTGGAGTTGACCGGTAAGCCCGGTGCGGTAATTTATCTGAAATCTCTGAATGCGCAGCGCTTTGGTGCTAATTATGCAACAGATAATGTGGAACCGATTCTGTGTCTGCCGAAATTCTCCAAGAAGGTTCTTTATAATTCTGTGTTCGAGCTGCCCCAGGTAGCAGCCTATGATGTGTTGGCTTCCGATGTTTCCATGGAGCTTACCGTTAAGAATCCTGCAGGCGAAGTGATGAAAGACACGGAAGGCAACCTTCTGGAAGCAGTGGACGGCCGGAAGTCCTACAAGATTAAAATGGATCAGTTCGGCAGCTATATGGTGAACTATGTGCTGAGTGATGGCACCAATAAAACACTGCCCATGGGCTACCGTCTGGATGTTATGGACGACGGCGCACCTACTGTGACATTGTCTGAGCCGGTAAAGGTGCTGACTGTGGGCAAGGAATATAAATTCCCCACAGTTACAATCAAAGATAACGGCGAAACAGAGTGCTTGTCCTGGATCAGTGTAAAGCATCCCAACGGAACCTACAGTACCGAGGCAGAGAGCTTTCTTCCGGAAGAAGCAGGTATTTATTACATTACCTTTACTGCCATGGATGAAAATGGCAATATCTGCCGCCATGAGATCAAGACTTATGCAAAGGGGGGAGCACAAGAATGAGCAAGCGGAATAAGACTTTGGCGCTGCTGCTTTGTGCCGCTCTCCTGATTGGTGTGCTCTCCGGCTGCAGCTCCAACGAAAAGATCGAGATCCCGGAGGAATTTGAAAATGTCATCCACAATCAGAAAACCTTGGTAGACTTGTCTGATGTGGATTTCCTGGCAGACGGCAAGAGCGAGTATGTGATCGTGATCCCCGATGAGGCAGACCAGAACGAGAGCTTTGCAGCAAGCGAACTGCAGCATTTCGTGAAGCTGGCCTCTGGCGCAAATTTGAAAATCGTGAAAGAAGCAGAAGCAACAGCCGACGGA
This sequence comes from Faecousia sp., assembly GCA_045601475.1. Taxonomy (GTDB): domain Bacteria; phylum Bacillota; class Clostridia; order Oscillospirales; family Oscillospiraceae; genus Faecousia. The sequence continues at coordinate 2,759 of JAZRZT010000074.1, read as the reverse complement.
AAATACTTTTACATTGGTGCGGTAAAGGCGGCGGATAAAGCCGGTGTAGCACCCACCTATGAGCAGGTCAAGACTAACGGCTTCCAGATAAAACTGGTCGGCGATGATTGCTATTTGCGTGGCTACCATCCTTACGGTACCCGTAATTCGGTATATGAATTCTTGGATCAAGTCTTTGATTACGAGATCTATGCCGGTGATGAAATTTATCTGGAGCATAAGCAATCTGCAAAAATGCCTGCCTTTGACCAAATTGTCAATCCGGCAATTGACCAGCGCAGAGCGAACTATGGCAGTATAATCCACGTTGATGAAAACCGTATCCGTATGCAGATGATCAACAGCCCGGAGGTTTTTGTTACCGGAGCACAGTGTCACAATTCCTTTGATGTGATTAGCCCCACGAAATATGATTACACCTCTGAGGAATACAAGGATTGGTTTTCCAGCGCATTAGTGACCATTGGCGGCAAAACGATTCCTGCGCAGTTGTGTTATTCCAATGAGGAAATGCATAAACAGTATGCGATCAACCTGATCGAGATGGTGAAGGATTCTCCGGCTACCGCTATGATGATCGGTCAGCAGGATGAGCCGGGCTGGTGCGCTTGTGAAAAATGCACGGCTATGAAAGAAAAGTACGGTACCCATGCAGCCCAGATGATCTACTTCGCCAACAAGATGCAGGCAGAAGTAGATGCGTGGTTTGCAGAAAACCGTCCCGGCGTGCAGCCTACAAGACTGGTCATGTTCGCTTACAACGAAACCCTGGAGGCACCTGTAACGTTTAATGAGCAGACCCAGTCTTGGGAGCCCATTGACGAAACCGTGGTGCTGAACCCCAATTCTTCTGTTATGATCGCTCCTGCGGACGCCTTGTATAACAAGCCGATCGTGGAGACAGACCCCCATGACGTAAACTCCATCCATGGAACCATCGAGGCTTGGGGATCCATTTGCAATCAGCCCTATTTCTGGCTGTACACCTTGCAGTTCCAACACTCCGGCGGTATGATCCTGATGGACACCATCGAGTTTGCTGCCCAGAATTACCAATATCTTGCAGATATTGGCGCGCTGCACCTGATTGACCAGGCGGAGACCTACGCCCAGAACTATTCCGCATGGGCAAACGCCAAGTGCTATGTGCTCACCAAGCTTGGCTGGGATCCCACCCTCCATGTGGGACAGTTGATTGAAGATTTCTTTGATAACTATTATGGACCGGCTTCTCAGACCATGCAGGCTCTCTTTGGTGAACAAAGAGAATACATGACCTATTTGATGAAGACGGATCCTACCAATGCAGGCAAGTACAACGCTGATCTGGCTACCACCAGCTACTGGAAGTATAATCAGCTGAAGCGTTATCTGGGTCAGATCGACCAGGCGCTTGCGGACATTGCTCCCATGGAGCAGACAGATCCGGAGCGTTATGCTGTGCTATACGACAGAATCGTAACGGAAAGCATCCAGTATCGGTATCTGATCCTCCAGCTGTACTACACAGAGTATGAAGATGTTACTCTTCTGCAGAAAGAGCGACTGGCATTTAAGAACGATTGTATTCGCTTAGGCATCACAAGAGCCTCCGAGCAGATCGACCTTAAGAGCATTTGGAGCTCTTGGGGACTGGACTAAACGTCAGGAAAGGAGCAATTATGAAATTAAGTTTATATAAGCGCGCCCTTTCGTTGATTATGACTATGGCAATGCTGCTGTCATGGGTGATGTTGCCAGCGGCAGCAGCGCCCGCAGATGAAGCGGTTACTGTGGAGCTGGCGGGCTATGCCGGTTACGGCACGGAAACCAGCACCGGTAAGCACTTTGCATTCAGCACAGCTGCTGCTACAAAGACGGCGCTGGCAGCTACCAGCTGGTTTGCAGGTGCTTCGCCCAGCACCAACTACGGCAGCTTTACCACTCTCACCGGAAAGATCCTTGTGGATGGTGTGGAGGAAGAAGCAACCCTTCGGTTCAATGCTTCCGGCTCCGCGCTTTACATTGAAAAGTCTCAGACCTACCTGGAGGCGGGCAAGGTGATCGTTCTTCCCAAGGAGAACGTATTCACTGTTACCCAATCCAATGGTGGAACGGTCGTAAGTGGCGCGCAGATCCAGTTTGCAAAAACCTATGCGCTAACTTATGACACCACCAACCAAAAACCGGTTTTGAGCCAACGGTTTGTCGTAGAGCTGGCGGGCTATGCCGGTTACGGCACATCTACCAGCACCGGTAAGCACTTTGCATTCAGCACAGCTGCTGCTACAAAGACGGCGTTGGCAGGGACCTCCTGGTTTGCAGGTGCTACGCCCAGCACCAACTATGGCAACTTTACCACTCTGGCCGGTAAGATCCTTGTGGACGGGGTGGAGGAAGATGCGACCCTCAGATTCAACGCTTCGGGTTCCGCGCTTTATGTTGAAAAGTCCCAGACCTATCTGGAGGCGGGTAAGTCGGTTGTAATTCCTAAGGCAAATGTGTTTACCATCACCCAATCCAACGGCGGAACCATCAACAGCAGCGAACAGGTCCAGTTTGCCAACACCTACGAGCTCACCTACGATACTGCGACCCAAAAACCCACGTTAGAGGTCATCATTGAGGTTGCGGCAAAGGAAAAGGTTACCGTGGAACTGGATGCCTATGCCTGGATGTCCCAAAGCAGTGTGGAGAACGGCTACGGTTTCTCCATGTCTGCAGCCACAAAGACGGCATTAAAGAACACAAGCTGGTTTGGCAATACCTCCGGCGGCAAC